>JAYRUZ010000081.1:0-7987 GCA_041918795.1 Azonexus sp.
CTGGAGTGCTACACGGTAATCTCAAGAACTGCTTCCTGTGACAACTGCCATAGAATCTCCTACAGCACAGCAGGGTACTGCCACTGCTTGTCGGGGCTTGCTGCGAACCTCGACACAGCTGCAGATTACCACTCCGTAAAAAAAAAGCCATCCTCTTTTTTGCGACTTCAACTGGCCCGATCGATGCGCAAGCCGCCAGCTCGCTTGGCGCGGTACATCGCATCGTCAGCCGCCGACAGCAGTTGCGACGGCGCCTCGCCATCGGCCGGATAGCGCGCCAGTCCGATACTCGCACCGACGCTGGCCGAGCCGACCGACAAGGTGACCGGCCGGGCGATCAGCTGCAAAACCTTTTCCGCCACCTTGGCAAAATATTCATCGTGTTCGGCGTCCTCAAGCACGATGACGAACTCGTCGCCGCCCAGGCGGGCCACCGTATCGCTGGCCCGGATGCCGGCCAGCAGTCGGTCGCTGATCTCGATCAGCAACTCGTCGCCGGCGCCATGACCCAAGGTGTCATTGACCTCCTTGAACCCATCAAGATCGATCAGCATCACGGCAAACGAGGCATTGTTGCGCTGGCCGCGCAGAATGGCGAGTTCGAGGCGGTCAAACAGCAGGCTGCGATTGGGCAGGCCGGTCAGCGGATCGTGCTGGGCCATCACCTGCAGGCGCGCCTCGCTCTCCTGCAGGTGACGGTTGGCCTCGGCCAGTTCGTGCGTGCGCTCCATGACCCGGGCTTCGAGCAGGCGCTCCGATTCTTCCAGGGCGTGGACCCGCGCATATTCGGACTGCAGGGCACGCAGTGCGGCTTCCTCCTTCTCAGCACGCAACAGCTGGATGCGTTCGGCCAGGGCGAAAGACAGCAACAGCATCTCGATGGCCGATCCGAACTGAATGCCGTTTGCGGTGACGAAGGTGGTCGGGACCAGGGCGGCGTTGCGCAGTGCCATCAGGGCAACGCCTATCAGCAGCGCAACCCAGGCCACGAGGAAAAACCGCGCACTCGGGTTGCCCTGGCGCAGGCTGTAGATGCCACTCCCCACCGCCACCACGGAAAAACAGAAGCCGACCAGCGAGGTCGCCTGGGCGAACAGGTAATATGCCCCGAACAGCGGCCCGAGCGCGGTCAGCGCAAAAGCCCAGCTGAACCAGTGGAGCAGCCGGTCCAGCCGCGGATGCTGCTGCGGTGTACCGAGGAAATAGCGGGTAAACCAGGCACCGAACAGGCCGGTCGCGGCAAAGCCGCAGTTCAGCGACAAGCTCTGCCAGCCGATGGCATCCGGCCAGATGAACTGGTAGCCGAAGCCGCTCAGGGCCAATTGGCCACTGGCCATGGCCAGCACGAAGGCGACATAGGCGAGATAGACCGCCTCGCGCAGGCGCAGCCAGAGCAACAGGTTGTACAGGCCAAGACCGATCAACATGCCGTAGTAGAGGGCATGGGCGGCGTAAGCCGACTGATCCGCCGCGTGCATGACGGCCGGCTGCCACAAGCGGAGCGGAACGGTCAGCGTGCCCTCCGATTGCACCCGCAGGTAAAGCACCGTATCGACATCCGCCTTCAACTCCAGGGGAAAGACGAAATGGCGGTGCACCAGCGGGCGGGCGGCAAATACCTCGCCGTCGCCACTAGCCATACGCCCGGAGGACTGGCCGCTGCGCCAAAAAAGATCGACCCGGTCGAGCGTCGGGAAGGCGACTTCGAGCAGGCGAGATCCCGCCGCTTCGGGCAGGGCACGCAGGCGGACACGCAGCCACCAGGCAGCGTGCGAATAGCCGAAATTGATTGACCCCGTTCCGGCATAAGGCCGAAACGCTCCGCTCTCGGCCAGCCGCTCGACATCGGCTAGCTCCAGCCCACCGCTGGCATCTTCGAATACCTCGAACTCACGCGCCAGTGACAACACGGGTTCCGCCCCGACCGTAACCACCGCCGGGCCCGGGCCGGCATGCGCCGCCAGGCAGCAGCAGACAAGCAGCAACGCGAACGCGCCGCGCAACAGAGACGAAAAAACCAATGACATGCGTTTCGCCGGGGGCAAAAATGTCGTCAGTCTACACGTCCCGCCAGCGCCAGAGCTAACTTCCACCACACTATTGTCAGATCTTGAAGCCGCCGACCACAACGGCGCCTGCGCTGGCTGGCAAGAGGCTGGACAAAGCGTGCCAATGCTTCAGAATAGCGTCATTCTCCAACCCCGCTTCGGATCATGGACAACCTGATCAAGGACACCGCAACGCTCGAGCTTTTCTGCTGGCTGGAACCGGGTGCCGAGATGCCGGGTTGGGACATCCTTAAAGGCGGTCCTTTCGGTGCCACGCTGGCCGCGCCGGAAGGCGGCGCACCGACGCCGGGCGACCAATTGATCTCGGTGCAGAACTACTTTGCCGAGTACCACCTCGAATATTTCCGTCAGCGCCGCTACAACCATTTCCCCAGTCGCCTGCACGCCCTGCTCCAGTTCGCCACGCGCACCGACGCGATGACCTTCCGCAGCAAGCATCCGCAGCGCGTTTTCGGCAAGAACCTGACCTGCGCCAAGACCCAGGGCGCCTATATCTGCTCCTTTCACGACGCCAGCTGGCTCGACTACCTGCGCCTGCCGCACAGCCTGTCGCTCGGCGCGCTGGACGAAGTGGCGGAATACTACTGGTCGGGCAAGACAGTCGAGGAGGTCGGCCTGACCTTCATGGACGAGCCCTGGCGCGAGCCGCCGGTGATCGAGGCGCTCTACCAGGGCAGCCTCGAACCGGTCTGGGGCCATCAGCAGTCGGGCTGGTTGCCTGGCTTTCGTTAGGAATTCCCCATGCGTCGCATCGCCCTCATTCTTGTCATTGTCCTGCTGCTGGCCGGCGGATTGTTCTGGCTGAGTCGCCCCAAGCCGATCCCGGTTCTCCTCAAGGAGGTCGCCGCAGGGCGCGTCGAATCGACCCTGGCCAACACCCGCGCCGGCACCGTCGATGCCTGCCAGCGCACCAAGCTGTCGACCATCCTCGGCGGCCGCATCGAATACCTCGGCGTCAAGGAGGGCGACCACGTCAAGAAGGGGCAGTTGCTGCTCAAGCTGTGGAACGACGACCAGCAGGCCCAGGCCACCCTGGCGCAGACGCAGATCACGCTGGCCGCGCGGCGCAGCGAGGAAGCCTGCATTGCTGCGGTGAACGCCGAAAACGAGGCAAAAAGGCAGGCCGAACTGCGCACCAAGGGCTTCGTCTCCAGCAGCAAGGAAGAAGCCGCCCGCACCGAGGCCGAGGTCAAGCGCGCCGCCTGCAACACCAGCAAAGCCGACGTGGCGCAGGCCGAAGCCAAGTTCAAGGCCACCCGTATCGAGCAAGGGCGCGTCGTGCTGTATGCGCCCTTCGACGGCATCGTCGCCAAGATCGTCGGCGAACTGGGCGAATACTCGACGCCCTCGCCTCCCGGTGTGCCGACGCCACCGGCCATCGACCTGATCGACGATTCCTGCCTCTATGTCACGGCGCCGATGGATGAAGTCGACGCCCCCAAGATCGCCAAGGGCCAACCCGTGCGCATCACGCTCGACGCCCTGCCCGGCCAACTGATCCCCGGCAAGGTGCGGCGCGTCGCGCCCTATGTGGTGGCAGTCGAAAAGCAGGCGCGCACGGTCGATATCGAGGTGGATTTCGACGACCCGGCCAAGATCGGCCAGCTGCTGGTCGGCTACAGTGCCGACGTCGAAATCGTGCTGGCCGGCCGCGACCAGGTCTTGCGCATCCCCACCGCCGCCATCCAGGAAGGCGGCAAGGTGCTGGTCTATAACCCGGAGACCGAAAAGCTCGACGAACGTGCCATCAAGGCCGGCCTCGCCAACTGGGAATACACGGAAATTACCGAGGGCCTGAAAGCCGGCGAACGCATCGTCACCTCGCTCGAACGGGCCGGCGTGAAGACGGGCGCCACGGTCGTGCCCGACGATAAAGCCAAGTAGGCGTCCATGCCGCTGATCGAACTCTCCGGCATCGAACGCCGCTTCCTGCTCGGCGACACCACGGTGCACGCGCTGGCCGGGCTGAATCTGGCGATCGACGCTGGCGAATACGTCGCCGTAATGGGTCCTTCCGGCTCGGGAAAATCGACCCTGCTCAACCTGCTCGGCCTGCTCGACCGGCCGAATGCCGGCACCTACCGGCTGGAAGGGCGCGATGTCACGACGCTGACGCCCGACGAGCAGGCCAGGGTGCGCAGCGCGCGTATCGGCTTCGTCTTCCAGAGTTTTCACCTGGTACCGCGCCTGAGTGCGGCTGAAAACATCGCCCTGCCGATGATGCTGGCCGGCATCGCGCCAGCCGAGCGCCAGCAACGGGTCGCCCAGGCGCTCAAGGATTTCGGTCTGGACAACCGGGCCGATCACAAGCCGGATCAACTGTCCGGCGGCCAGCGCCAGCGCGTCGCCATCGCCCGTGCCACCATCATGCAGCCGCCGCTGATCCTGGCCGACGAGCCGACCGGCAACCTCGACCGGCATACCGGCGACGAGGTCGTCCGTCTGCTCGAAGACCTCAACGGGCGCGGTGTCACGCTGGTCGTCGTCACCCACGACCCGACGCTTGGCGCCCGCGCCCGGCGGCAACTGGTCATGGAAGATGGGCATCTGAAACATGATTCGGCAGGAATGCCGGGTTGACCGTCGAGATGCTCACTTCCACGTCATTCCCGCGCCGGCGGGAAGCCAGAAACACCACGCGAAGCCTGGATTCTCGCCAGCGCGGGAATGACAGCAAATAGCCATGCGCCTGATCGACACTCTCCGCTTCGCCCGCGATGCCGCCACCGGCTATCCGGTGCGTACGGCGCTGTCGGTGCTGGCCATGTCGATCGGTGTCGCCGCCGTCGTGCTGCTCACCGCACTGGGCGACGGGGCACGGCGCTACGTGGTCGGCCAGTTTTCCTCGCTCGGCACCAATCTCGTCATCGTGCTGCCCGGTCGCTCCGGCACGGGCGGCTTCAACCCGGCCAACGCCATCACCAGTACCCCGCGCGACCTGACCATCGACGATGCCGCCGCCCTCAAGCGTGCGCCGTCGGTCTCCCGCCTCGCGCCGCTCGCCGTCGGCACGTCCGAGATCAACTACGGCGGTCGCCTGCGCGAAGCCATGGTCGCGGGCTCGACCAGCGAATTCCTCGACATCCGCAATTTCGAGCTGGCCCAGGGCAAAGGCTTGCCGGATGAGGACTGGAACCGCGGCTCGCCGGTCGTCGTCATCGGTGCCAAGATCCGCGAGGAGATTTTCGGCAGCGAACCGGCGCTCGGTCGCCTGGTCCGCATCGGCGACCGCCGCCTGCGCGTCATCGGCGTGCTGAAGCCGAGCGGCCAGGGGCTGGGCATGAACACCGACGAACTGGTCATCGTGCCGGTGTCGCTGGCCCAGGCCATGTTCAACTCCAACACGCTGTTCCGCATCCTGATCGAAGCGCGCAGCCGCGAAGCCATTCCCGCTGCCAAGGACGAAGCTTTGACCATCCTGAAGCAGCGTCACCGCGGCGAGGAAGACGTCACGGTCATCACCCAGGACGCCATTCTCGCCACCTTCGACAAGCTGCTCGGCGCGCTGACCCTGGGTGTTGCCGGCATCGCCGCAATCAGCCTGGCGGTGGCCGGCATCCTGGTCATGAACGTGATGCTGGTCGCGGTGACCCAGCGCACCGGCGAAATCGGCCTGCTCAAGGCCCTGGGCGCGCCGGCCCGCACTATCCGCCTGGCTTTCCTGACCGAGGCGGCCATGCTGTCGGCAGTCGGCGCCCTGCTCGGCTATCTGCTCGGGCAACTCGGCGCCTTCGTGCTGCGCCAGCTCTTTCCGGTTTTCCCGGCCTATCCGCCGGATTGGGCGGTGATCGCCGGACTCGGCACGGCCATCGGCACCGGCCTGCTGTTCGGCGTCATGCCGGCTCGCCGGGCGGCGCTGCTCGATCCGGTGCAAGCCTTGATGAAGCACTGAAAAATGGCCCCAAAGCACCGTGCACCGCAGCAGTCAGTCCCCGCCCGACGGAGCAGTAACTGACATGCGTTTCACCGACGCCATCGACCTTGCCCTGCGCGCCGTCACGGCCCAGCGCCTGCGCAGCTTCCTGACCCTGCTCGGCATCGCCGTCGGCATCGCCTCGGTCATCCTGCTCACCTCCATCGGCGAAGGCATTCATCGCTTCGTGCTCGGCGAGTTTTCGCAATTCGGCACCAATGTAATCGCCATCTCGCCTGGCAAGACCAAGACCGGCGGCACCGCTTCCGGCCTGCCATCGAGCGCCCGACCGCTGTCGCTGGAAGACGCCGCCTCATTGCGCCGCCTGGCGCACGTCGTGGCGGTGACGCCCAATGTGCGTGGCAATGCCGAAGTCGAAGGCAATGGCCGCACCCGGCGCACGCTGGTCTATGGGGTCAATGCCGACTCGCGCATCGTGTTCAAATCCACCGTGCGCAGCGGCCAGTTCCTGCCCGCCGATGACGAGGGCAGCGCCCGCGCCTTCGTCATTCTCGGCGCCAAGGTCAAGGACGAGCTGTTCGGTAGCGACAGCCCGCTCGGCCAGCGCCTGCGCATCGGCGGCCTGCATTTCCGCATCATCGGGATCATGGAACCGAAAGGCCAGTTCCTCGGCATCGACCTCGACGACACCGTGTTCATTCCCGCCGTCCGCGCCCAGGAGCTGTTCAATCGCGAAGGGGTCGATGAAATCAACCTGACCGCGAGCGAAGGCGTCCCCTCCGCCCTCGTCGCCAACCGCATCAAGGCCCACCTGACCGAACGACACGGCCGCGAGGATTTCACCATCGTCACCCAGGAAGAGATGCTCAAGACGCTGTCCAACATCCTCAACGTGCTGACCATGGCGGTCGGCGCACTCGGCGGCATTTCGCTGCTGGTCGGCGGCGTCGGCATCGTCACCATCATGACCATCGCGGTCAGCGAGCGCACCGGCGAAATCGGTCTGCTCGTAGCGCTGGGCGCGCCACGCCGGACCATTCTCGCCCTCTTTCTCGGCGAAGCCGTGGCACTCTCCGCCCTCGGCGGCCTGCTCGGTCTGGCACTCGGCATCGGCCTGGCCCAGCTGATCCACCTGCTGGCGCCGGGCTTGCCGGTGCATACGCCGCTCAGTTTCGTCCTCCTTGCCGAAGGCATTGCCATCGCCATCGGCCTCGCTGCCGGCGTCCTGCCGGCCCGCCGCGCCGCCCGTCTCGACCCGGTCGAAGCCCTGCGTACCGAGTGACCACCATACGCTGACGTATGTTAGAGTTTATCTTTCCGCCGTTCCAATCAAATAACGAACAAGGAGTTCCAGCATGACGACCTATCACATCGACCAACTGCACCCCGGCATGTCCGCCAGCACGTCCAAGACCGTGACCGAAGCCGACATCATCCTGTTCGCCGGCATTTCGACCGACGTGAACCCGGCCCACCTCGACGAGGAATACTGCAAGGGCACGATGTTCGGCACCCGCATCGCCCACGGCATGCTGTCCGCCGGTTTCATTTCCGCCACGCTGGCCAACAAGCTGCCCGGCCCCGGCACCATCTACCTGTCGCAGACCCTCAAGTTCAAGGCTCCGGTCAAGCCGGGCGATACCGTCACCGCCACCGTCACCGTGCGCGAAGTGAATGCCGCCAAGAACCGCGTCATCCTCGATACCGTGTGCACCGTCGCCGGCAAGACCGTGATCGAAGGCGAATGCCTGATGATGCCGCCGGTCCGCGCCGCCGCACCGACCGGCACGGTCTAAGCCGACCGGCTGACCGCCCAAACAAAAACGCCGGCTTCAAGCCGGCGTTTTTCATTGCTGCGGTGCACTAGGCAAAAAGGCCAAAAATCAGAAGGCCTCGCCCTCGTGCAAAAAGCGCCATTGCCCCATCGGCAGGTCACCCAGGCGAATGCGCCCGATGCGCACGCGCTTGAGGCCAATCACCTTGAGGCCGACCAGTTCGCACATGCGGCGAATCTGGCGCTTCTTGCCTTCCTTCAGGATGAAGT
>JAYRUZ010000082.1:0-7938 GCA_041918795.1 Azonexus sp.
CGCCAGCCAGCCGGGCAGCTGCTCGGTCGGGAAGAAGACGCCGGAAATCAGCGTCATCGGCGTGATGAACAGCGTGAAGTAGTACATGAAGAAATCGTAGCTCGGCGCCAGGGCATTCCAGATCAGGCCGAGGGCGGCGAAGGCCAGGCCGGTCAGCACGATGGCCGGCAGTGCCCACAGCGCCAGCGGGCCGTGGGTCAGGCCCATGGCGGTGATGACGATCAGAATGGCGGCGCCGGAGAACAGCGATTTGGTCGCCGCCCAGAACAGCTCGCCAGCGACCACGTCGGCCAGGCCGAGCGGCGTGTTGAGGATGGCGTCCCAGGTCTTTTGCACGTGCATGCGCGAGAAGGCCGAGTACAGCGCCTCGAAGGTGGCCGCGTTCATGGTCGAGGCGCACACGGTGCCGGCGGCCAGGAAGGCGACGTAGGGGCGGCCGTCGATGGAAGGCAGCATGGCGCCCAGGCCATAGCCGAGGCCGAGCATGTAGATTAGCGGGTCGGCCAGGTTGCCCAGGATGGAGGGCAGCGCCAGCTTCTTCCAGACCAGGAAATTGCGCCGCCAGATAGGCAGAAAGCCGAACAGTTTGGGCGGGAGGGCGGCGGTGGCAGACGACATGGTTGGGGCGGCAAAGGTCGAAGCCGCCATTCTACGCCTGGCGTTGCCGCCAGCAGCCCAACTCAGCCCTCGCCAGCCGGAACGCAGGTGGCGAGCAGCTCGGGCAGCGCCGCTTCGTCGATTTCCAGGCCGGCCAGCACGCTGGCGCCCAGCTTGTTCCACTCGCTGGTCTGGCCGGTACCGGTTTTTTCGAACAGCAGGTGCTCGGCCAACTGGGCGACGGCGATCAGCTGGCGCGCCCGTTCCGGCAATTCGACGCTGCCGTCGAGGGCCTGGTGGTCATGGTGATGGCGGATCGAAATGCAGATTTCATCCGGCAGCAGCCAATCCTCGGCCAACTGGGCGCCGACCGCAGCGTGGTTGATGCCGATGGCGCGGTCCTCGACCTCGGTGAAGGAAAGCTCCTTTTCCCGGTTGGCCAGGACCAGCACGTCGCGATATTCGGGGAAGGGAATCATCAGCATCGGGATGCCGCAATCGCGGAACAGTGCGAAGGTGTGGGCATCCTCCGGCCGGATGCCGATGGCGCGGCCGAAGTGCTTGGCGATGTTGCCCGCCGTTTCGGCGGTTTTCGCCGAGGTGTCCCAGAAGCGCTCCATGTTCGGCACGTGCTTGAACACCTGTTGCAGCGCCAGGCCGGCCACGGTACGTACGACCAGCTTGAGGCCGAGCACCAGCATGGCTTCATGCACGGTCGGCACCTTCTTGCCGAAGGAGAAAAACGGCGAGTTGGCGATCTTGATCATGCCGGCTGCCAATCCCACATCCTGGCTGAGCAGCTTGGCGAGGTGGATGAAATCCGGCTCGTCCTTGGCGATTTCCTGCTCGATCTGGGCCAGGATGGTCGGCCGCGGCGGAATGCCGATGTCGCGAATCTCGATTTTCATCCGTGATTCGATCTGTTCCGCTCCGGAAACCGGGATTGGGCTCTGGTCGTTGGCGTCGGGCGAAGTGGTCACGGTAACAAGAAGAAGACTGTGGTCGAGAATTGTATGTCTTAAGTAATGGATAAAGTTTGAGAAAAGGTAAATCCCGCCGGCAAATCCGGAAGTGTGGATCGGCGGCAACGATGTAAACTTTGTCCGCACATTGTGGTCAGTAGTTCATACGAAACATGGAGGGCGCGAACATGAGCGTTTCAGTCAAAGCCGTGTTGATCGATCTGGCCGGTGTCCTGCACACCGGCGACGATGCCCTGCCCGGCGCCGTGCAGGCGTTGGAGCGGCTGCGTGCCTCCGGGCTGGCGCTGCGTTTCCTGACCAATACGACGCGCACGCCCTCTACGGTCTTGCTCGCCAAGCTGGGCCGGATGGGGTTCAAGTTGCAGCCCGGCGAAATCCAGACCGCCGCCCTCGCCGCCCGCACCTTGGTGCACCAGCGCGGATGGCGGCCGCTGTGGCTGGTCCATCCCGACATCGCCACCGAAATGGGCCACAGCGAGCCGGACCCGAATGTGGTCGTGCTCGGCGACATGGGGCATTTCACCACCTACGAGGCGCTCAACCGCGCCTTTCGCCTGCTCATGCAGGGCGTGCCGTTGCTTGCCATGGCGCGCAACCGCTACTTCCAGGAACCGGACGGCCTGTCGCTCGACATGGGGGCTTTCGTCACCGGCTTGGAATATTCGGCCGGCGTGCGCGCCGAAATCACCGGCAAACCGGCGCCCGCTTTCTTCCAGGCGGCCTTGGCCGAACTGGGCGTGGCGGCGAGCGACGCCGTGTTGATCGGCGACGATCTGAGCGACGACATTGGCGGCGCCCAGGCGGCCGGCATCCAGGGCTGGCTGGTGCGTACCGGCAAATTCCGGCCGGGCGACGAACAAAACCCCGAAATCAAGCCGGACGCCATCTTCGACGACTTCGCTGCTGCGGTGCACTGCCTTTTAGCGGCAAAAACCACGGGCTGAGTCCGCGCACCGGCCGTAGGCTATGTTTGCCTCCAAGCTAAGCTGAGTTGATCCGGCGCAACTCAGTCGCGCAATTCGCGCCCGGTCAGCTTGATGAAGACGTCTTCGAGGTTGGACGCGCGGTGCACGTAGCGCAGGCCGGCGGCGTCCACCAGGCTGGCCAGCAGCGCGCGCGGCTCGCGGCAATAGAAGAAGGCGGTTTCGCCGCTGGTCTCGACGCGGTCGGCCTGGTCGCGGTGAGCCTCGACGAAGGCCGTCAGATCGCCGCCGCCTTCGTCGTACACCTCGACCACATGCGGTTCGATCAGCTCGGCGATCAGGCCGCGCGGGCTGCCCTCGGCGATCTTGCGGCCGTGGTCGATGACGATCAGGCGGTCGCACAGGCGCTCCGCTTCGTCCATGAAATGCGTGGTCAGGATCAGTGTCTTGCCGGCCGACTTGAGCTGCTTCAGGCGCTCCCATATCAGGTGGCGGGCCTGCGGGTCGAGGCCGGTGGTCGGCTCGTCGAGAAAGACGATGTCGGGATCGTTGATCAGGGCCCGGGCCAGGGTCAGCCGGCGCTTCATGCCGCCCGACAGGGTGGCGATGCGGGCGTCGGCCTTGCTGCCCAGGCTGGCGAATTCGAGCAACTGCGGGATGCGGGCGCGAATCTCGGCGTCCGGCATGCCGAAATAACGGCCGAAAACGAGCAGGTTCTCGGCACAGGTGAAATCGGGGTCGAGGTTGTCGAACTGCGGCACGACGCCGACGCGCGCCCTCGCCTGCTGAGCGTCGGCCGGGATGGTGCAGCCGTTCAGTGCGATGCTGCCGCCGTCCGGCCCGGTCAGCCCGAGGCACAGGCGCAAGGTCGTCGTCTTGCCCGCCCCGTTCGGCCCGAGCAGGCCGAAGCAGGTGCCGGCTTCGACGGCGAACGACAACCCGGCGACCACTTCCTGGCCGCCGTAGACCTTGCGCAAGTCGCGAACCGTCAGGGTCATGTTGAACCCGCCGTCATCCCCGCGCAGGTGGGGATCCAGTGCGTTGATTTTTCGGGATTCCCGCCTGCGCGGGAATGACATGTCAGTGTCGCCACGCGCGGGTGATGATGTCGCGGATGAGGTGCAGCCGGCGGTGGAAGAAGTGGTCCGCGCCGGGCACGACGACGACCGGCAGGTCGAGCGGCAAGGCCCAGTCGAAGACGTTGTCGAGCGGCACCGTTTCGTCCTTCGAGCCGTGGATGACGATGGTGTCGTGCGGCACGGCCTCGGTGTCGTACTGGCGGGTGCCCTCGACGAAGCCGGCGGCGGTGCCGACCAGCACCAGCCGCTGCGCCGGGTGGCCGGCTTCGGTCAGGCGTTTGGCGACGCGGGTCTGGCAATAAGCCCCGAACGAGAAGCCGGCCAGCGCCACCGGGATGTTGCCGCAGCGGCACTTGGCATCCTCGATCACGGCCAGCAGGTCGTCGGTCTCACCACGGCCTTCGTCATGCAGCCCTTCGCTGCCGCCAACGCCGCGAAAATTCGGGCGGAAGGCCGCGTAGCCGAGGTTGGTGAAGGTCTTGGCCAGCGTGTAGGCCACCTTGTTGGTATTGGCCCCGCCGCCCAGCGGATGCGGGTGGGCGATCAGCGCGATGCCCTTGGGCGCATCCGGCCGCTCCATGATGACCTCGATCTTGCCGACCGGACCATCGACGAAAATCTTCTCTTCGACGATGCGCATGGTTCAGAACCTATGAATTTCTTGGGCGCGCCCGAGCAAGGTGCTCAGGCGAGAACGATCAAGGCGCAAAGCGCAGCCATAGCTTGGGCTATGGCGAGCATTTGCAACGCCGAGCGGGCTTGGCTGGGCGCGGTGAGCGGGCGTGAACAAGGATTTCATAGGTTCTAAATCTTCAGGCGCTCGACGACCTTGCCGCCGATCAGGTCGGTCTGGATGATTTCCTCGACATCTTCATTGTCGATGAAGGAATACCAGGTCTCTTCCGGGTAGACCACCATGACCGGCCCGTTGTCGCAACGGCCGAGGCAGCCTGCCTTGTTGATGCGCACGGCACCCGGGCCGTTCTTCTTCAAGGCGCCGATCCGGTCCTTGGCGTAGGCGAAGGCGTCGGAACCGCCGACGTTGTTGCAGCACTGCTCGCCAGCCTCGCGCTGGTTGGTGCAGATGAAGACGTGTTTCTGGAAATAGCTCATGCGTGTTCTCCTGTGCAGACCCGAATTATAGGCGGTGGCGTTTCACGTGGAACGCGCAAATATATGGAACGAAAAACTCAGCCTGCTGCGAATAGCGAGGTTGGCGAGCGTTATGCCTGCACTTTGCCGTTCAGGGGCGCTTAAGGGTGATATTTGCCTTGACCGTTCCTGTATCGCGTTCGCCGGCGAGATTTCCGTCGGGCGTTTTGTGCAGACGAAGGGTCACGTCGTTGCAGCCGCGCAGAGCCTTGGAAAACGAGAGAATCATGGTGATCTCGCTATCCGAAACGTAGCTGACCTCGACCGGGGCGTCGATTCCAACGCACGCGTTCTGGCGGTTTCTGGCCAGGGCCTGCCATGTGCTGCCTTGGTCGCCGATCTCCAGATGAGCCTCCATCGGCCGCCCGTTGGCTTCCCAATTCGCCACCCATTTTCCCGTGATCGTTGACGGCTGAGCCGTCGCGAGAGAAGCGGAAAAAATCGTACAGAGGGCCATCGCAATATAGGCATACCGTTTCATGATCAACTCCTTGTGGAAAAGACTTTCCAGCTGATGAATCGAATATGGCATCACCATTTATTTATATGTGCTCCATATTCATTTCGGAAGCGAAATTCCAGCATTTTCGAGGTGGGTTGTATCGACAGCCGCAGCGTTTATATCCAATGAGCGCCATGCAGGCAGAAGCTGGCGACGGGACTAACTTACCGACTGCGACTTGGTCATTCGTTTTTCCAAGCCAATGATGGATGAGCAGACCAAACCGACCAGGAGAATTCTCAACCAGCTATCCAGATCAATCGGCGCCGTCTGGAACAGCATATTCATCACCGGCATATAAGTCAGCGCCAATTGCAGTACGGCCATGCTGACTATGCCGGCCCAGATCCACGGGTTGGTGAACAGGCCGAGGCTCCAGAAGCTGCGGGTCAGCGAGCGGCAGTTGAACAGGTAGAAGGCTTCGACCAAGACGAAGACGTTGACGGCGACCGTGCGGGCTTCGGCCAGCGTATGGCCCTGACGCAGTTCGACGATGAACAGGCCGAAGGCGCCAGCCAGCAGCAATACGGAGACGAGCACGATGCGGCGGATCAGTGCGGCGTCGAGCACCGGCGTGTCGAGCCGGCGCGGCGGGCGGCGCATGACGCCCCGCTCGATCGGTTCGAAGGCGAGCGGCAGGCCGAGCAGCACGGCGGTGGTCATGTTGATCCACAGGATTTGCAGCGGCGTGATCGGCAGCGTGGCGCCGAACAGGATGGCGGCGACGATGACCAGGCCCTCGCCGAAATTGGTCGGCAGCGTCCAGGTGATGAACTTGACCAGGTTGTCCCAGACGCCCCGGCCCTCCTCGACCGCCGCCTCGATGCTGGCGAAATTGTCGTCGGTCAGCACCATGTCGGCGGCTTCCTTGGCGACTTCGGTGCCGGCCAGGCCCATGGCGATGCCGATGTCGGCCTGCTTGAGCGCCGGCGCGTCGTTGACGCCGTCGCCGGTCATCGCGGCGACCTCGCCGTTGGCTTGCAGGGCCCGCACCAGGCGCAGTTTCTGTTCCGGTTCGACGCGGGCGAAGACGTCGATCTCGCGTACCACCCGGGCCAGTTTTTTGTCGTCGAGTGCCGCGAGTTCGCGGCCGGTCAGCGCACGCTCCGCCGTCAGGCCGATCTGGCGGGCGATGGCCAGCGCCGTGACGGCGTGGTCGCCGGTGATCATCTTGACGTCGATGCCGGCGGCGTGACAGTTGCGGATGGCGGCTGTCGCCGCCTTGCGCGGCGGGTCGATCAGGCCGATCAGGCCGACCAGCGTGAGCTGATCGATGACTGCTGCGGTGCACGGCGTATTTTGGGCAAAAATGCGCCGGGCCAGCAGCAGTACGCGCAGCCCACGTTCGGCGTAGGCCTGGGCGGTGGCTTCGACGGCAGCGCGGTCGATCGGCAGGAGGCGGCCGTCGCCGGCCAGTTGATCGATGCAGTGCGGCAGCAGGCGCTCAATGGCGCCTTTGACGTAGACGACGTGGTGTTCTTCGTTGGCATGGCTGGTCGCCATGAACTGGCGGTTGGCGTCGAACGGCAGGTCGTCGGTACGCGGGTAGAGCGCGCGCAGCGTATGCTCGTCCAGCCCGCCCTTGCGCGCGGCCACGAGCAGCGCGGCTTCGGTCGGGTCGCCGGTGATGACCCAGCGCTGGCCGTCGCGGTTCAGTCCGGCGTCGTTGCACAGCGCGCCGGCGATCAGGCTCTCGCGCAGCGCCCCGGTGATCTCGGCCGGTGCGCCGGCCAGCGTGATTTCCCCTTCCGGCCGATAGCCAAGGCCGGCGATGGCGTAGTCGTGACCGCCGCACCACAGGGCCTGGGCGGTCATGGCGTTTTCGGTCAGCGTGCCGGTCTTGTCCGAGCAGATTACCGTCGTGCTGCCCAGCGTCTCGACCGCCGGCAGGTGGCGGATGATGGCGCGCCGTCTGGCCATGCGGGCGACGCCGATGGCCAGCGTGACGGTGACGGCGGCCGGCAGCCCTTCGGGAATCGCGCCGACGGCGAGCGCCACGGCGGCCATGAACATGTCGATGGCGCGTTCGCCGCGCAATAGCCCGACGGCGAAGGTCAGCGCAGCCAGCCCGGCGATGGCCCACAGCAGCCAGTTGGAGAAGCGCGCCATCTTGCGGGTGAGCGGCGTCGCCAGATCGGGGGCGGCGGCGATCAGGCCGGCGATGCGACCGGTTTCGGTGGCGTCGCCGGTGGCGATGACCAGGCCGCTGCCCTGCCCGGTGACGACTGTCGTGCCGGCGTAGGCGAGATTGTTGCGGTCGGCGAGCAGCGTGTCTTCGGCCAGGGCCGCGGTCTGCTTGGCGATGGCCTGCGATTCGCCGGTCAGCATCGAATCGTCGGTATGCAGTTCCTTCTGGTGGATCAGGCGCAGGTCGGCCGGCACGCGGTCGCCCGGGGCGAGCAGGACGACATCGCCCGGCACCAGGCCGGCAGCATCCAGCGTGCGGCGATGCCCGCTGCGGCGCACGGTAACCGGCGTGGCGACGCTACGCGCCAGCGCTGCGAGCGCCCCTTCCGCCTTGGCTTCCTGCCAGTAGCCGATGGTCGCATTGACCAGCACGACGCCCAGGATGACTGCCGAATCGACCCATTCGCCAAGCAAGGCGGTGACGATGCCGGAAGCGACCAAAACGAGAACGAGCGGCGCCAGCAACTGGTCGACGAAGCGTCGCCAGGCGGGTTTGCCAGGGCGCTCGGCCAGCG
>JAYRUZ010000083.1:0-7928 GCA_041918795.1 Azonexus sp.
TGCGTCTTCCGATACTTGTCCCACTCGGTGTAGATCTTCTTGAAAGCCGGGTTCTTGCCGGCTTCGTCGGCGTAGATCTGTTGGGCAGCCTTGTAGGCGGCACCGAGGATTTCGTCGGAGAACTTCTGCAGCTTGACGCCATTCTGCAGCAGCTTGGACAGGGCGATCGGGTTCTTGTGATCGTATTCGGCCATCATCGTGACGTTGGCTTCGTACGCAGCGGCCTGGAAAGCGGCCTGGTATTCCTTCGGCAGCTTGTCCCATTCCTTCTTGTTGACGAAGAAGTGGATGGTCGGGCCGGATTCCCAGAAACCCGGGTAGTAGTAGTTCTTGGCAACCTTGTAGAAGCCGAGCTTCTCGTCGTCGTACGGACCCACCCACTCGGCGGCATCGATGGTGCCTTTTTCCAGCGCCGGGTAGATATCGCCACCGGCAATCTGCTGCGGCACCACGCCCAGTTCGGAGAAGACGGTGCCGCCCAGGCCGGCGATACGCATCTTGATGCCCTTGAGATCGGCCACGGTCTTCACTTCCTTGCGCCACCAGCCGCCCATCTGGGTACCGGTATTGCCGCCAGCGAAGGAAACGATGTTGTAGTTGGCGTAGAACTCGTCGAGCAGCTTCTGACCGCCGCCGTAGTAGATCCAGGCATTCATCTGGCGGGCGTTCATGCCGAACGGAACAGCCGTACCGAAGCCGAAGGTCTTGTCCTTGCCGACATAGTAGTAGGAGCAGGTGTGGCAGCACTCGACGGTGCCTTGCTGCACGGCATCCAGCGCCTGCAGGCCGGGAACGATTTCACCGCCCGGGAAGACGCGGATATCGAACTTGCCGCCGGTCATTTCACGCAGGCGATTGGCCAGAACGTCGGCCCCGCCGTAGATGGTATCCAGGCTCTTCGGGAAGGAAGAGGTCAAACGCCACTTGATGCTCGGCAGTTCGGCGGCGATGGCCGGTGCAGCCAGGGTGGTCGCAGCACCGGCAGCGGCGCCGATGGAAGCTTTTTTCAGAAAATCACGACGTTGCATATTGTCTCCTCCAGATCGTTGGTAACGTCAGACATTTACTACCGTTCGATTCTATAACCGAAGGCCGCGCTTTCGCGACCTGCGGAAAACCCTTACCCCGTCAGCCAGCAGCGACGGTCATGCGATCGATCAGAATCGATCCGGTCTGTTTGGTTCCGCGAACCTGCACATCGCGCCCGACGGCGACGATCCCGGCCAACATGTTCTTCAGGTTGCCGGCGATGGTGATTTCCTCGACCGGGTGGACGATCTTGCCGTTCTCGACCCAGAACCCGGCGGCGCCACGGGAATAATCGCCGGTCACGTAGTTGATGCCATGGCCGAGCAATTCGGTGACCAGCAAGCCGCGCCCCAGGCGGGCGAGCAAGCCCTGGAAATCGAGATCGCCAGGCTGGATGATCAGGTTGTGGCTGCCGCCGGCATTGCCGGTTGTCTGCATGCCCAGCTTGCGTGCCGAGTAGGTCGACAGGAAATAGCCCATCAGCACACCGTCGGTCACCACCTCGCGGTCGTGCGTCGCCACGCCATCGCTGTCGAAGGCCGAGCTACCCAAGGCCCCCTTGATGTGCGGCCGTTCGGAAATCTGCACAAAATCCGGCATGACCCGCTGGCCAAGCGCTCCCTGCAGGAAGGATGCCTTGCGATACAAAGCCCCGCCGCTCGCCGCATGCACCAGACTGCCGAGCAAACCGGCCGCCAGCGGCGCCTCGAACAGGACAGGGAATTCGCCGGTCTTGATCTTGCGCGCCCCAAGCCGGGCCACGGCACGCTCGGCAGCGATGCGCCCGACATCCTCGGCCGCGTCGAGCAGGATTGCGTTACGGTTGGTCGTATACCAGTCGTCGCGCTGCATCGCATCCTGTTCGCCGGCAATCATCGAGCAGGAAATATAGTGGCGCGAGGTCGGATAGCCGGCCATGAAGCCCAGGCTGTTGGCCGAAACGAAATGGGCTTGCTGGGTCGAAATCGTCGCCCCATCCGAGTTACTGATCAACGGACTGGCCGCGTAAGCCGCCTGTTCGCAGCGGCGAGCCGTGGCAATTGCCGACTCGACCGATAGATCCCACGGGTGATAAAGATCGAGATCTGGACATTCCTTGGCCATCAATTCGGCATCGGCCAGCCCGGCACAATCGTCCTCGGCGGTAAAGCGCGCGATGTTGAGCGCCGCCTCGACCGTATCGCGCAACGCCTGCGCGGAGAAATCCGAGGTGCTGGCGTAGCCTTTACGCTGGCCGCTATAGACCGTAACGCCGATTCCCTTGTCACGGTTGAATTCGATGGTCTCGACCTCGTCGCAGCGCACCGTCACCGATTGGCCAAAGCCCTCCGAAACGTCCACCTCGCAGGCCGTCGCTCCCTTGGCCTGAGCATGTTTGAGCACATCGGCAGCCAGCTGCTGCAGCGTGGCGTGAGGGTAGGAAAAAGCGGCGGTCTGGGGCATGGAAGCGGCGTCGAATCGGGAAAGTCGCTATCATAGCAGCCCGCCCAGCCAGCTACCGGAAGCACCTCATGCAAGACGAAGATTTCACCGACGACACCCACATCTCGAAGACCAAGCGAAAAGAAGCCATGCACGAGTTGCGCGATCTTGGCGCCGAGCTGGTTGAACTTTCGGTCGGTCAGCTCAAGCGGATCAATCTGCCCGAAGACATCATGGCGGCGGTACGCGAATGCCAGAAGATCACTGCACACGGGGCGCGCCGCCGGCAGATCCAGTATCTCGGCAAGCTGATGCGAGGTGTCGACGATGCGCCGATCCGCGCCGGCCTGGCCATGCTGCGTGGTGAATCCGCACATGAAACGGCCCGCCTGCATCGCATCGAGCGCCTGCGCGAGCGCCTGCTGGGCGACGAAGCGGTGCTCAGCGAGATCGCCGCCACCTGGCCGGCGGTCGACCTGCAGCACCTGCGCACCTTGCGCCGCAATGCGTTGAAGGAGCAGGAAGCGAACAAGCCGCCAAAGAATTACCGCGCCATCTTCCAGGTTTTGAAGGAACTGGAAGCCGCCGGCAACCCGCCTGCCGCAGCCGAGGAAGAGAACGATGAGTGAGCCGCTGATCGTCGGTCTCGTGTCGATCAGCGACCGCGCCTCGACCGGCGTCTATGAAGACAAGGGCATCCCGGCACTGCAGGATTGGCTGGGCAGCGCCCTGACCACCCCATGGCGCGCTGAAACCCGGCTGATCGCCGACGATCAGCCAACCATTGAGCAAACCCTGATCGAATTGGTCGACCAGGCGGGTTGCCATCTGGTACTGACCACCGGCGGCACTGGTCCAGCGCTGCGCGATGTCACCCCGGAAGCCACGCTGGCCGTCGCCGACAAGGAAATGCCCGGCTTTGGCGAGGAAATGCGGCGCATCAGCCTGAATTTCGTGCCGACCGCCATCCTGTCGCGTCAGGTCGCCGTGATCCGCAAGCAGGCCTTGATCATCAACCTGCCGGGGCAACCCAAGTCGATCAAGGAAACGCTGGAAGGCGTGCGCAATACCGCAGGCGAAGTCAGCCATGTCGGCATCTTCGCCGCGGTGCCCTATTGCATCGACCTGATCGGTGGCCCCTATGCCGAAACCAACGAGGCCGTGATCAAGGCCTTCCGCCCGAAATCGGCGATTCGCCCGAAACCCTGAAACCGGGGCTAACTCAGGCGATTCGGTAGCGCGCCAGCTCGTAGTCCGACGTCTGTTCGATCAGCGCAACCGGCAGCAACTGCTGCAAACGGTCGCCGGCCTGGTACTCGAGACTTTCCCGCAAGTCGAAACTGGACGGCGGCAGGACGACCCGGACTTCGCCGGCTTCGTTCCCATCCTGCAGGACGAGCGACGGGATGCCAGCCACCGCGGCATAACTGGACGCGGTGCGCGGTTTCAGTTCGGTCGAAAAGACCTGACGAGCCAGCGACTCGATTCCGACCCGCGCCTCCTTGTCGGATTCGCGGTGATAGCGGCGAACGACGCCGAGCAACCAGTTATCGCCGCCTTCCGGCTGCATGGCGACAAGTGCCCCAATCTTCAGCCACTCCGCCGGAATATCGCTGAGCACCGCACCGAAGCCGCCGCGGCTGACGTTGTCGACAACCCAGCTTTCGATCTGCAAGCCGGCCGGTCTGCCACCGAACTCCCTTGAGAAGACCACGAAGGCATTGATCAAGCCATTCAGCACCGACAGCCGATGCTTGACACGATGCCGGTCGTGCCGGCGTTGCGGCGGCACCGGCGCCAGATAGGCCGTCAGGTGACGGAGGACGGGAACCAGTGTCTTGCCGTAATACTGCCCACCAAGATTGATCTCGGCCGGTACGTCGCCGCCACGTTCGAGCCTGCCCAGCAGTTCCAGCATGGCAGCATGGGCACTGCCCGGCTTGAAGAAGCGCTGCGTCGGCACGGCAACGTTCGGCATGCGCGCCATGCGCAGTGGCGGCTGGGATTGCGCCAGATCGACCCAATAGACGCTGTCGTGCTCGACGCTGACGGAGAAGATGAAACCACTCAGGAAGTGCGCAATCAGTCGTTCAGCCAGCTCGATTTCCAGCGGCAGCAGGCTATCCATCGAGGCGGCCTGGAACACCATGGCCTTGACGTACTCCTGCTGCGGCGACGTCGAACCGCCGCCCCCGGGAATCGCAACAGCCTTGCCTGCCACCCCGGCTTGCTCGGCCAGCAACAAGGCCTGGCCAAGCCCGCGCCAAACGTCGTTGTGTGACGGGCCGTAGTGGAACTGCTCCCACTTCAAGCGAGCACCATAGGCGGAAATGAGCCGGGCGCTGAGCGCTGGCAACAGCCATTTGGCCGATTCGGGAACACGCCCCTTGTCGTCTGGCGAAGGCAGACAGCGTTCATAGACAGCCGCTGCCAGCGTCCAGAAACCGCAATTGATCGACCACAGGCGTTTTTCTTCGTTGCGTGGCAAACGCGGCGTGTGCAGGTATTCGCGGCTCAGGCGCTTCAACAACGGCTGGGCGGCTTCGTCCAGCTGCTGGGCCGCTTCATATACGCGGTCGACCGGAATGCCATCGCTGGCCAGCAGCGACTCGAGCCACCCGGCGATTTCGTCAAGCGCCTTGAAGGCGTTGTCCTTGGGTAGTTCGGCGACGATGCGTTTCAACTCACGCGGATCGGCCAGCGGATGGCCATTCGCCCCCTGCGCAAACAAGCCACCCAGTTTTGCCACCTTATCGAACACTTGTTATCCCCCTCATTGCCTGGCGCAATAGTTTAAACCCAGATGCGACAAGGGAAGGTGCCCCGACATCGATTCAATCGTAGAATCCAGCTTTTGCCATCGCCGCCAAACTGATCATGCAGCAATACCTCGACCTGATGCGCCACGTTCTCGACAACGGGCACGACAAATCCGACCGCACCGGCACCGGCACCCGTTCCGTGTTCGGCTGGCAGATGCGCTTCGATCTGAGCCAGGGCTTCCCGGCGCTGACCACGAAGAAACTGCATCTGAAGTCGATCATTCACGAATTGCTGTGGTTTCTGCAGGGCGACACCAACATCAAGTATCTGCAGGAAAACGGTGTCCGCATCTGGGACGAATGGGCCGATGAAAATGGCGACCTCGGCCCGGTTTACGGCAAGCAGTGGCGCCGCTGGGAAACGCCCGACGGACGTCTGGTCGACCAGATCGCGCAACTGGTCCATAGCCTGAAGCACAACCCGGACTCCCGCCGCCATATCGTTTCCGCCTGGAACCCCGGCGACGTGGACAACATGGCGCTGCCGCCCTGCCATTGCCTGTTCCAGTTCTATGTCGCCAACGGCAAGTTGAGCTGCCAGTTGTATCAGCGCTCGGCCGACATCTTCCTCGGCGTGCCCTTCAACATCGCCTCCTACGCCTTGCTGACCCTGATGCTGGCGCAGGTTTGCGGCTATCAAGCGGGCGAATTCGTGCACACCTTCGGCGATGCCCATCTGTACTCGAACCACTTCGAGCAGACCCGTCTGCAACTGACGCGCGAACCCCGCCCGCTGCCGACGATGTGGATCAACCCCGAGGTCAAGGATATCTTCGCCTTCCGCTTCGAGGATTTCCGCCTCGACAACTACGACCCGCAGCCGCACATCCCGGCACCGGTCGCCGTTTAAGCGCGGATGGTTTTTGCCCGTTTTGGCCAGTGCACCGCAGCAGTGGCCTGGCAGGCGTCAGTTCGGCACCTTGCGCCAGCCCTTGGCTTCCATGCAGGCGTGCATGCGCCGCACGTTTTCGCGGGTGACTGCACCATCAGCTCCGGAGTAGCTGCGCGCCTTGCACTGCGTTTCGTCGACGGCATAATCGGCAGCCTCCGGACCCACATGCTCCCAATGCCAGGTCGATAACAGGCCGCAGGCCCCGAGGACCGGCAGCATCAGCGCTACGACCCAAGCACGCCAACCGAAAAATTCTGCTTTCATGAAAAGACAACCATCGTCGCTATAAACTGGCGGGCATCTTACCAGCCTCCCGGCATCGACCGCCGGCGGCTTCCCCGCTAAACTGCGCGTTCCAAGCAAAATAGCGCAACTATCGTGCGCCCTGCCTCACACGAGCATTCACCCGTCAAACCGCCTCCGGCCATGAGAATCGTCGACACCCCTGCCTGGCAAGCCCTTTCGTCCCACGCCGACGCCATGCGCGAGCGCCATCTGCGTGATCTGTTCGCGGCCGATCCCGAACGTTTCCTGGCCCTCTCGTTGCGTTGGGAAGGGCTGCTCTTCGACTATTCGAAACAGCGGGTCGATACGACAACGATGCGCCTGTTGCGCGACCTCGCCCAGGTCGCCGACATCGAGGGCTGGAAACGCCGCATGGTGGCCGGCGAATTGCTGAATCACACGGAGCGGCGCGCGGTGCGCCACATGGACCTGCGCGCCGGCGAGCAGGCGCCGCCGGAGGTCCAACGCGTCCTTGATCAGATGCGCCGATTCTGCGAGGCGATCCACAGCGGCACCTGGCGCGGCTACTCCGGCGAGCGCATCACGCATGTGGTCAACATCGGCATCGGCGGCTCCGACCTCGGCCCGCGCATGGCGACACGCGCCCTGATCGCCCATCACCAGCCGGACATCGAGGTCCATTTCGTCGCCAATATCGACGGCGCCGATATCGCTCCCTTGCTCGCCCGGCTCAATCCGCGCAGCACACTGTTCATCGTGGCCAGCAAGACCTTCACCACGCTGGAAACGCTGACCAACGCCCGCACAGCCCGCGACTGGCTACTCGCTGCCGCGGGCAGCGAGGCAGCAGTGGCCCGTCATTTCGTCGCGCTATCGACCGACCTTGAGCTCACCCGGAAATTCGGCATTCCGTCCGAAAACGTCTTCGAATTCTGGGACTGGGTCGGCGGTCGCTTCTCGCTATGGTCGGCCATCGGCCTGTCGCTGGCGCTGGCCGTGGGCTGGCACAACTTCGAACGCCTGCTGGCCGGCGCGCAAGCAATGGACCGCCATTTCCTCGAGGCCCCGGCCGAAGAAAACCTGCCGCTGACCCTGGCCCTGCTCAGCCTGTGGAATACCGACTTCCTCGGCGCGTCCACCGCCGCCGTGCTGCCCTACGCCCAATCCTTCCAGCTCTTGCCGGCCTACCTGCAGCAACTGGAGATGGAAAGCAACGGCAAACAGACCGACCGCCAAGGGCAACCGATCGGCGCAGCGACCAGTCCGATCATCTGGGGCGAGGCCGGCACCAACGGCCAGCATTCCTTCTTCCAACTCTTCCATCAGGGCGGGCGCATCATCCCCTGCGACTTCCTCGTTCTGCGCGAGTCCGACTTCCCGCTCCCCGGACACCACGATTCGCTGCTCGCCAACTGCTTCGCCCAATCCGCCGCCCTCGCTTTCGGCCAAACGCGGGAAGAGGCGATCGCTACCGGCACATCGCCCGAATTGCTGCCCTACAAGATATTCCCCGGCAA
>JAYRUZ010000084.1:0-7884 GCA_041918795.1 Azonexus sp.
CTGGGCGCGAATCAGCCGCTTGTAATTCTTGAAGGCGGCGACGAAGCGCTGCCAGATCTGCTGCTGCTCCTGCCCCTCGCCGCGATAGAGGGCGATGGCTTCGGCGTTCTCGCGTACCCGCACCAGCCCGAAACGGAAATCGGCCTCGCGGCGCAGCTGGTGGAAATTGAGATTCATCAGGCGCTGGCCAAAGACGAAGATGGTGATCAGCGTGCCGGCCGTGGCGTAGAAAACGAGGAAATACACCAGCTCGTGCGAGATGGACCACAAGACCTGGCTGAAGGCGACCAGCTGCAGCATCGAGCCGATGAAGATCAGCAGGAAATAGAGCGAACGCTGCGTAAAGGTATTGATGTCCTCGGCCAGACGCTGGTCCGGGTTATCGATGCCGGCGTTGCCGTTCAGCTCGTAGAAATGGCGGTGGCTGAAATAGCTGTCGAGAAAGCGATGGGTCAGCCAGCGCCGCCAGTTGATGGCCAGCGTGTCGCGCACGAAGTAATACAGGGCATAGATCGGCACGGCGGCAAGCAGAAGCCACAGGCAGAACTTGATCGACGTCCAGAAACGCTCCTCGTCCCGCGCCGCCAGCGCCGAGGTGAATTCGCCGGTCTGTTCGTTGAGCATCACCGCGAAGCGCGTCTGGCCGAGCAGCAGCAACACGAGCAAGGCGACCATGCCCCAGGCCTTCAGGCGCTCGTCCTCGCGCCAGTACGGCGAAGCGATGCTCAGGAAACGCCGCCACAGATGTCGGTCAGCCAAGGTCACGGGTTCTTGTCTTTGTAGGAGGGGCTGGTGATGTTGTTGTACTCCTGGGGGGTTGGGGGGGTCAAGCCTGCTCCGGACATTTGGCTTTCGACATCTGCTGCCAGGGCTTGCCGCCCTGGCAGCAGATGCTAAAAACGGCCGGCGAACCAGCAAGAGCACTCCGCCAAAATGGAAATGCCGCGGTAAAACCGCCCGAAATCAACGAAAATATGTCCATGACGCTGCTCACCCACATCGATCTCCGCCCCTACAACACCCTCGCCCTCCCCGGCCGCGCCGCCCGCTATCTGCGAGTCACCGAACCGGGGCAGCTAGCGGTACCGGAACTGGCCGGCGAGAAGCATTTCGTGTTGGGTGGTGGCAGCAACCTGGTGCTGACCGGCGATTTCCCCGGCCTCGTGCTGCACATGGCGATCCCCGGCAAGCGCCTGCTCAGGGAGGATGCCGAGGCGTGGTACATCGAGGCTGGCGCTGGCGAAAACTGGCCCGACTTCGTGCAATGGACGCTGGCCCAAGGCTGGCCGGGGCTGGAGAACCTCAGTCTGATTCCCGGCACGGTCGGCGCGGCGCCAATCCAGAACATCGGGGCCTACGGACTGGAGGTCGGCGAGCGGCTGCATTCGGTCACCGCCTGGGATTTCAAAAAACAGGCGTTTTTCGAAGTGCACCGCAGCGATTGCCGTTTCGCCTACCGCGACAGTCTGTTCAAGCAGGAGGGCTGGCATCTGGACGGGCGCATCGCCATCGTTTCGGTCGTCTTCCGCCTGCCCAAGGCCTGGCAGGCCAATTGCCGCTATGCCGACGTGGCGCAGGAGCTTGCTGCCCGCCAGATCGCCCAGCCGACGGCGCGCCACATCGCCGAGGCGGTGATCGCCGTGCGCCGGCGCAAGTTGCCCGACCCGGCGGTGACGCCGAACGCCGGCAGCTTCTTCCACAATCCGGTGGTGACCGCCGAGATCGCCGACGCCCTGAAAATCGCCCACCCGACCCTGCCCTGCTATCCGCAGCCGGATGGCCGGGTCAAGCTGGCGGCCGGCTGGTTGATCGAGCAGGCCGGCTGGAAAGGCAAGGCGCTCGGCCCGGTTGGCATGTACGAAAAGCAGGCGCTGGTGCTGGTCAATCACGGCGATGCCACCGGCGCCGACGTCAAACGCACCATGGCCGCGGTGCAGGCCGACGTGCAGCAGCGCTTCGGCGTCGCCCTGACGCCGGAACCGATCTTTCTCTAGTCGGCCTTGTCCAGCGCCGCTTCGTCGCGCCCGGCGAACAGGCAGGCGGCGATGCCGGTCGCCACGGCGTCGGCGATGCGTGCCTGGCGCTCCGGGTCGAGCAGTTCCAGTTCCTCGTCGCGATGCTTGATCACCCCGGCTTCGAACAGCACGGCGGGCAGACGGGTCCGGTAGAGCACGACGAGGTTGTCGTAATACCAGACGCCGTTCTCGGCATCGGCCGGGAAATGCTTGCGGCTGTGCCAGGGCGACGGCTCGAAGCCGGCCCGACGCAGCACGGCGCCGATGGTCGAGGCGCAGCGCAGGCTGGTCGCCAGATCGGGATTGTTGGCCGAAACGAAGATGCCGAAGCCGCGCTTCACGTCGGTATAGGTCTGCGCCTTGCCTTCCCATTGCCAGGGCTTCAGGTAAGCCTCGCCAATCGAGTCGTGGTGGATGGAGATGAAGAAATCGCTGCCCGCCGCAGCCTGCGGACGGGCGTACAAGGAAGCGATATCGCCGGCAAAATTGACTTCGCGCACGCCCAACTGGCGGCTGAGCAAGGCATCGGCCACCTGCCGGCCGAGCACCTGATTGAAGGAAAACTCGCTGCGTCCACGGGCGCTGATCGCCCCCGGATCAGTCAGCGTATGGCCGACATCGACCGCGACCAACGGCGCTTCTGCCACTGCTGCGGTGCACAGGCAAAAAATGGCAAAAATTGAAAGCAGCCGGATTATCATGAGGGCATTATCGACACGATGCGCGAGCCTATCATGAATCGTCTGCGCTCCCTGAGCCTCGCCGCCGCCTGCGGCCTCACCCTCCTGCTGGCCGCCTGCGGCACCACCCCACCCACCGCCAAGGCGCCGGCCAAGGAATATTTCGAAATGGATCTGGGCGATGGCTTCACGCTCGACTACGCCATCGAGCGCACCATTTCGCGCACCAATGCCAAGGCCTGCTACGCCTTCATCACCGGCAGCCTGCGCAACGATTCCGGGCGCACCCTGAGCCGCAAGTCGGTACTCGACTTCATCGTGATGAACCGCGGCAAGATGCTGTTCCGCGACATCACCAACCCGCTCGCCGACATTCCGCCGGGCGGCACGGCCGCGTTCGAGATGGTCGATTCGCCCGTGCACAAGGATGGCTGCCCGGACTACGAGCGCATCGACATCAACCTGCGCAAGGTTTTCCTGAACTGATCGTTCCAATCATGCCGAAACTGACCGTCTTCAACGCCGCCCAGCCCGAGCCAAGTTACGACCGCCCCCGCCCCGACCGCCTGGTGCGCGGCAACCCGCTGCGTTCGACGCGCGAATTCTTCACCGCCCCACAAGGTGACCTCGGCTGCGGCATCTGGAGCTGCGAGCCGGGCGCCTGGAACATCGCCTTCGCGGCCGGCAAGGACGAGTTCTTCTGCGTCATCGAAGGCCGGCTCCGGATCAGCGACGAGCAGGGCGCGGCGAACGAATTCGGCCCGGGCGACGCCGGCGTCATCCCGCAGGGCTTCACCGGCACCTTCGAAGTGCTCGAAACCGTCCGCAAATACTATGTGGTCTTGGAACGAGCGGCCTAAACTGGGTTATAGTTTTTGCCAAATTCCGGGGAGACAAAAAATTGACTGACGAGACCAATCCGCCGCGTGGCACCACCGCCCACATGCCCGACCTCAACTGGAGCCAGGTGCGCGAAACGGTGCTGATGCTCGAACTTTCCGCTGTCCAGATCGAAGCGGCCATGAAGGACAGCAACGCCTCGGTCGAAGTGCTGACCAATTCCTTCACGACCATGGCCGGCTACATGCGGATGATTTCCGAGACCATCCAGACCCTGCCGGACAAGGACGAAGTCGGTGTCGCCAAGCAGAATCTGCTCGGCGTTTCCGAACACGTTTCCGGCATGGTGCACCAGGCCATCATCGCCTTCCAGTTCTACGACAAGCTGGTCCAGCGCCTGGCGCATGTCGGACTCAGCCTCGGTGAGTTGAGCGACCTCGTCTCCGACACCCGCCGCCTGTTCAACCCGGCCGAATGGGTGAATCTGCAAAGCCATATCAAGGGCAAATACACCACCCGCGAAGAAGTCGCCATGTTCGAAGCGGTCATGGAAGGCGTCCCGGTGCAGCAAGCGGTCGAGAAATTCATGGCCGACATGAAGGGCAAGAGCGACGACATCGAGCTCTTCTAGTCGTCCCTGACTTCTCCCACCCCCTGCCCATCCACATGCCGACGACCGGCAATCTACCGGCAGCCGCACTGGCCGAAGCGCTCGCGCTGGCCGGCATCGGTTGCTGGCTGTGGCAAGCGCCGGACCGGCTGACGGTTTCCCCGGCCTTTCTAGGCCAACTCGGTCTCTCCGCGGCCAATGCCCCGGCCTCACCCGAAGCCTGGCTCTCTCTCGCCCACCCGGACGACCGGGCAAGCTTTGCCGACCTGCTGGCAGCCATGGCCCACGGCGACGGCAGGATCGAGCGTCAGTTCTCGCTGCGCCTGCAACACGCCAACGGCCTGTGGTGCTGGTTCGAAGCGCGTAGCAAAGGCCTGGCCGACAACAGCGTCGTCATCAGTTTCAGCGAAATCACCCAGCAGAAGCAGGCCATGGCCGCGCTACGCGATAGCCAGCTCCGCTTCCGCGCCCTGTACAGCACCTCACCGCTCGCCTTCGTCATCTGGGAACGCGAAGGTCGCATCGTCGAATGGAATCGGCGCGCCGAGCAGATATTCGACTGGCCGGCCGAGCAGGTCATCGGCAAGCCCATCCATCGCCTGCTGCTGCCAGCCGATTACCACGATGCCTTCTCGGCCAGCAACAAAGCCATGCTGCGCAGCGAGGGCGAAGGCCGCTTCACCGGCCCGGCGCTGCACCGTGACGGCCGCCTGCTCCACTGCAACTGGTACAGCGTGCCGCTTTACAACACCAGCGGCCAGTTACTCGGCATCCTGTCGCTGATCCTCGACGTCACCGCCGAATACCTGGCACAGCAGAAGCTGGAGAAAAGCGAGCAGACCTACCGGACGCTGGTCGAGACTTCACCCGACGCCATCCTGCGGCTCGCCACCAACGGCTGTCTGCAAATGGCCAACCAGCAGGCGCAGCGCCTGTTCGCACTGGACATCCCGGCCGATCTTGGCGTACTGCCTTTCCGAACGCTAGTCGCCGAGGGTGACGCCGATCTCGATTTCCTGGCCAAGCCCGAGCAATTCGCCGGACTGATCGCCCACCGGCAAATGCGCTTGCGCGACAAGAATGGCACAAGCTTCGATGCCGAACTGTCGCTGACCACGACCAGCGACAGCCAGGGCCGGGCGAGCGGCAGCGTGCTTTTCGTCCGCGACGTCAGCGAAAGCCTGCACGCCGCACGCGAGTTGCAGGCTCACCGTGACAACCTGGAACAGTTGATCCATGAGCGTACCCTCGAACTCGAATCGGCCCATGACAGCCTGAGCAAGATCATCGACGGCAGCCCGGTCCCCACTTTCGTGCTCGACGCCGAGCACGTGATCACGCACTGGAACCGTGCCTGCGAGCGCATTTTCGGCGTCGGCGCGGACGATATGATTGGTACCCACGACCAATGGCGCGGCTTCTACCCGTCGCCGCGGCCGGTGATGGCCGACCTCGTGTTGCTCGAAGGGCTGGCCGAGCTCGAGCAACTCTACGCCGACCGATATCGTCCTTCGCCTCTGGTCAAGGGCGGTTACGAGGCCGAGGATTACTTCCCGAAATTCGATCGCTGGCTGTACTTCACGGCAGCACCGTTGCGTGATCGCAACGGAAAAATCTTCGGCGCCATCGAAACCCTGCAGGACATCAGCGAACGCAAAAAGGCCGAAATCGCCTTGTCCGAGGCCAAGCAGTTCGCCGAGCAAGCGGCCAACGCCAAGGCGGAATTCCTGGCCAACATGAGCCACGAGATCCGCACGCCGATGAACGCGGTGATCGGCCTCGCTCACCTGCTGCTCAAAACCGACTTGTCGGGCAAGCAGCGCGACTACATCGAACGCATCCACGGTGCCGGCCAGATGCTGCTCGGCCTGATCAACGACATCCTCGATTTCTCCAAGATCGAAGCCGGGCGGATGCAGGTCGAACACACCGATTTCGTGCTCGACGACGTGCTCGACAAGGTCAGCACCGTGGTCATGCATCGCGCCCAGGAAAAAGGCCTGGAACTGCAGTACGTCGTCGAGCCCGACGTGCCGCAGCGCCTGGTCGGCGACCCGCTGCGCCTGGCGCAGATCCTGATCAACCTGATCGGCAATGCGATCAAGTTCACGGCGCGCGGCTCGGTCACCGTCTTTTTACGCGCTTCCCGCGAAGAAGTGAGCCATGTCACGCTCGAATGCGATGTGCAGGACACCGGGATCGGCATGACCGCCGATCAACTCGCAACCCTGTTCCAGGCCTTCAGCCAGGCCGATACCTCGATCACCCGCAAATTTGGCGGCACCGGCCTCGGCCTGACCATCTGCAAGCACCTGAGCCAGTTGATGGGTGGCGACATCCGGGCCGAGAGCCAGCCTGGCACGGGCAGTACCTTCAGCTTTTCCGTACGCCTGGGCGTTACGGCGAGCGAGATGGCCACCCCGAGCGCCCCCTTCAAGCATGCCCTGGTCGTCGATGACAATCCGCTCGCCCGCGCCATCCTGATACGGCTGCTCGAAAAGCACGGATTCCAGTGCAGCGCAGCCGATTCCGGCGAGCAGGCCCAACGCCTGGTCGAAAGTTCAGGTCTTCGCTTCGATATCGTCACCATCGACCTGAACATGCCCGGCATGAACGGCTACGAACTGGGTGAGATTGTGCGCAACGAACTGGGCAACGATCCGTTATTGGCCATGGTGACGGCTGCCGATACCTCGGGCCTCGATTTCGAAATCGGAAAATCCCCATTCGATGCCATCGTCAACAAGCCCGTCACCGCCCAACAGATCGCGCAATTGCTCGATGTCCGCAACAGCCGGCAAGCAACAGCGGGCAGCACGCTGGCCCCATTGGCCGGGCTGCGCATCCTGCTCGTCGAGGACATCCCGACCAATCAGTTGATCGCCTGCGAAATGCTGGAATCCTTCGGCGCCACCGTCGACACGGCCAACAACGGCCTGCATGCCCTGCGCAAGCTGCTCGAAGAGGCGGCACCGTGCGACGTCGTGCTGATGGATGTCCAGATGCCGGAAATGGACGGCCTCGAAGCCACCCGGCGCATCCGGGCCTGCGGTCGCCACGATCGTCTGCCCATCGTCGCCATGACCGCCCACGCCCTCGACGTGGAGCGCCAGCGCTGCCTTGCTGCCGGCATGAACGATTTCATCAGCAAGCCGATCGACCCGGACAACCTGCATCAGATACTTTTGCGTTGGCGGCCGAAAATAGAAAACGCCGACGTTTCGCTAGCCCAGGAGAAAAAGACCATGACCACACCGGAAGGATTGCCGGATTTGCCCGGTATCGACACAGCGCTTGGCATGAAGCGGATGATGAACAAGGTCGCGCTGTACGAGAAGGTTTTGCGCGACTTCCACACCCGCTTTGCCGACGAGGCGGCGCAGATTCGCGCCACCTGGGAAGATGGCGATTTCACGTCGGCCGAGCGACGCGCCCACAGCACCAAGGGCCTGGCTGGCACGATCGGCGCCACGGCGCTGCAGGCAGCGGCTCTGGCGCTCGAACTTGCGCTGAAGGAAGGTCAGGCGCCGGCCGATGTCTATGACCGCTTCACTCAGGAACTGCATGTCGTCATCGACGGCATCGCCACGGCCTTCGATATTTCTGCCTGAAGCGCCAGCTTAGAAGGCTTCCGCCGCCTCCCAGACGATATAGGCGTCCGGCCCCGAGCGCGCGGTCCGCTCCAGCATGTCGATCAGCGGCCAGGCACGCTGGCTGAAACCCACCTGCGGCCCCTTGG
>JAYRUZ010000085.1:0-7769 GCA_041918795.1 Azonexus sp.
TCTCCGCAGGGACTGGTCTTTGGCGCACCGGCGTTGCCGCCCGGTCCGGGCGAAAGCGGTTTCGATGTCAAGGGAGGCAAATAATGCGCCGCCTGCTGCCTTGGTTGCTGGTCCTGTCCCTAGCCGGGTGCTTCACCGCCGGCAAGCGCGGGGGCGATAACGCGATGGCGGTTTACGACTTCGGTACGGCTGCACCGGTACTGGTCGAAGCGCCGCGCACTATACCGGTCGCGCTCGAAGTACGCGCACCGCTCTGGTTCGATACCTTGGGCATCGACTATCGTCTGGCTTATCAGGACGGAGCGCGCCTGCGCGAATACGCCCGTTCGCGTTGGGTTGGCCCACCGGCTCAACTAATGCAGCAGCAACTGATGCGCCAACTGCGCTTGGTGGGGAGCGGCCAGGGTAAGACCGAGTGTGTGTTGCGTATCGATATCACCGAGTTCAGTCAGGTATTTGTTTCGCCGGCAAGCAGTGTCGGGGTGCTAGCCGGTAAGGCCAGCCTGCTGGATCGCTCGCGCAAGCAGGTCGGAGAAATTGAACTGCATATCGAGCGACCGGCAATATCGCCCGATGCCCGCGGCGGGGTGGGCGCCTTGATCGCTTCGGTCAATGCGCTGGCGGATCAATTGCTGCAATGGGAACAGCGCCTGCAAGTCTCCGGCAATCCGGGGCGCTGCTCCGGTTAGCGGTGCTTCAGGAAACGATGCGCTCGGCGATACGCTGTTTCAGGCCGTTCAGATTGTCGTCGAAATGGCTGTAATGCATCAGCGAAAGGCCAAATACGCAGGCATAAAGAAGCAGGCTGCGGCTTTTGGCTTCGGCATCGGACATGCCGGCGGCGACGAAAAGCCGACGGGTGCACTCCAGGCGATACAGATCGACCGATTCGACGACGCCGGCAGCGAGCGAGTCGTGTCTGGCCCAGTCACGGATGGCCAGTTCGATCGACATGCCTTTGCGATTTTTGCTGGCCCCATAGACTTCGATGGCGTAGTGCAATTGATTGCGTTCCTGCCCGGCCGTGACCGCGGTGGTTTTTTCGATGTCCTTGATGCGCCCATCCTTCCAGCGCTCGAGCACGGCCTCAAGCAGGGCTCGCCTATCCTTGAAGTGCCAGTAGAAGCTGCCCTTGGTGACGCCGCAGCGCTTGGCCAGCACCTCGACGCGCAAACCGGTCACGCCCTCGCGAGCCAGCACGTCGATCGCAGCATCGACCCAGCGCTCCGGATCCAGTTGCGTGCGCGTGCTGGTGGCTCGGGTGCGAGGCTTGGCCCGCGATTTTTCGGTGGAGGACTTGACAGTTTTGTTTTCCATACGCTACCGTATGCTTTTCCATACGACACAGTATGGTCATTGTGCGGATTGAGTGACCGTCTGTCAAACAGGCGGCACAGGTTTGACAAATCTAACCGACCAAAAAGGAGAGGCTTGTGAAAATTCTCGTTCCCGTAAAGCGGGTCATCGACTACAACGTCAAAGTGCGGGTCAAGGCGGATGGATCGGGCGTCGATCTTGCCAACGTCAAGATGAGCATGAACCCCTTTGACGAAATCGCCGTCGAAGAGGCGGTTCGCCTGAAGGAAGCCGGTATTGCCACCGAGGTGATCGCCGTTTCCTGCGGCGTTGGCGCCTGTCAGGAAACCCTGCGTACGGCGATGGCCATCGGTGCAGATCGCGGCATTCTGGTCGAAACCGATGTCGAACTGCAGCCCTTGGCCGTGGCCAAGCTGTTGAAGGCACTGTGCGACAAGGAACAGCCGCAACTTGTTATCTGCGGCAAACAGGCCATTGATGACGATTCCAACCAGACCGGCCAGATGCTTGCCGCACTTGCCGGATGGCCGCAAGCCACCTTCGCCTCGAAGGTCGTGATCGCCGACGGCAAGGCCAGCGTCACCCGTGAAATCGATGGCGGCCTGGAAACCCTCGCCATCTCGTTGCCGGCCGTAGTGACGACCGACCTGCGTTTGAACGAACCGCGTTACGCAACGCTGCCGAACATCATGAAGGCCAAGAAGAAGCCGCTCGATACCGTCAAGCCGGCTGATCTGGGTGTCGATGTGGCACCGCGCCTGAGCACGCTGAAAGTGGTCGAGCCGCCGAAGCGCAGCGCCGGCGTCAAGGTCGCCGACGTGGCCGAGCTGGTCGGCAAGCTGAAGAACGAAGCCAAAGTGATCTAAGGGAGAGCGAAGATGTCCATTCTTGTTGTTGCCGAACACGACAATCAGCAGCTGAAGGCTGCAACGCTCAACACCGTGGCGGCCGCCCAGAAAATCGGCGGTGAAATCCACGTGCTGGTCGCCGGTGCCAATTGTGCCGCGGCCGCACAGCAGGCTGCCGGGCTGCAGGGCGTGGCCAAGGTCAAGGTGGCTGATGCCGCCCAATACGAAGGCCAGACGGCCGAGAACCTGACGGCGCTGATCATTGCCAATGCTGCCGGTTATACGCACGTACTCGCTCCGGCGACCACCTTCGGCAAGAATCTCCTGCCGCGCGTCGCTGCCTTGCTCGACGTGGCACAGATTTCCGAAATTACGGCAGTTGAAGCGGCTGATACCTTCGTTCGCCCGATCTATGCCGGTAATGCGCTGGCTACCGTGAAGAGTGCCGATACGGTCAAGGTCATCACCGTCCGGACCACCGCCTTCGATGCCGTTGCCACCGGGGGCTCGGCCACCGTCGAAGCAATCGCCGCAACTGCCGATAGCGGCCAGTGCCAACTGGTCGGCCGCGAACTGACCAAGTCGGCCCGTCCGGAACTCGGTGCCGCCAAGATCATCGTTTCCGGTGGTCGCGGTCTGGGTAGCGGCGAGAACTATCACAAGCTGCTCGAGCCGCTGGCCGACAAGCTGGGTGCGGCCCTGGGTGCTTCTCGCGCTGCGGTCGATGCCGGGTTCGTGCCGAACGACTATCAGGTGGGGCAGACCGGCAAGATCGTTGCGCCGCAACTGTACGTGGCGATCGGTATCTCTGGCGCCATCCAGCATCTGGCAGGCATGAAGGATTCCAAGGTGATCGTCGCGATCAACAAGGATCCGGATGCGCCGATCTTCCAGGTGGCCGATTACGGTCTGGTCGGCGATTTGTTCGAGGTGGTGCCGCAGTTGGAGAGCGCAGTCGGCTAATGCCGCAAAGTCGGAAGCTGGCACTAGAATAGCCGGGTGAATCTGACTGACACATTGCTGGGCGAAGAATGGTACTGGGCCGCATGGGCGGTCTGGGGGCTGTTCTTCGCCCGCTCCGTTTGGCGGGCGCCGTGGAGGCGCCTGCGGGATTCGGAGCAACTCAATGTCTGGCTTGGCATGGTCGTGTTGTTGACTGTGCTGTGGAGTCTGAAGGCAGGCGTCAAGCCTGGCCTCGGCTTGCATATGCTGGGGGCGACCGTGTTCACCCTCAGCTTCGGTCCCGAGCTAGCCTTTGTCGGCCTCTCGCTTGTGACGCTGGGGATCACGCTCAACGGTGCGGCTGGCGTCATGGCCTATGCGGCCAACGCCTTGCTGATGGCGGGGGTCAGTGTCTTTCTTAGCCAGTTGCTCTATCGCGTGCTGTCGACGGTGTTACCGAAGCATTTCTTTGTCTACATCTTCGTCAACGGGTTCTTTGGCGCGGCGCTGACAGTGATGGGTTTCGGTTTGGTGACGACCGTTCTGATGGCCGTGGCCGGAGCTTATTCCTGGGAATACCTGTTCGGCGAGTACTTTCCGTATTTCTTGTTGCTGGCTTTTTCAGAAGCCTGGTTATCCGGGATGGTGATGACCTTGTTCGTCGTGTACCGGCCGCAATGGGTCGCCACTTTCGACGATTCGCATTATCTGACAGGCAAATAAAGGCTACAATCTGGCAAATCTGTTAGGTTGGAGATGCGGTTGTTCTTGCGTAAGACTTTCTATTGCTCGTTGGGTTTGGGGCTGCTCGCTTTGGCGGGTCCGGCTTCGGCAATTGGCTTGGGGGAGTTGCGTGGGCAGCCTTCGCTCGGTGAAGCCTTGCGTGTTGATGTCGAACTGCTCGGTAGCGATAAGCAGTTGCCAGATGCTTCCTGCTTTCGCCTGATTCAACCCACCTCGGGCGGCGATATTCCATTCTTGCGCCGTGCCGTGTTTTCGGTTCGACGCGGCGCGCTTCCAGTGGTCGAGCTGCGTTCTGAAATCCCCTTGCGTGAACCGCTGCTGCAAATCGGGATTTATCTGGGTTGCGGTCATGAAGTTTCTCGAGAGTATCTGTTGCTGCTCTCGCCAGCCACGGGCGCCGCGCCGAAGGTCGAGGTGTCTGCGCCTCTTCGGGAAAGAACGTTGCCGCCACCTGCCGCCGCTATCTATCCCCAAGCTTCCCGGGAGACTCCTCTGCGGGAACTGCTGCCTTCGTCCTTGCCCAAACGAAAAACGACCGACTTGTCACCGTTGCCGCGTCTACAAAGCGAGATGCCGCGGTCCGATCGTTTCGTGCAGAACGCAGGCGGTGAGGTCGGTGAGCCGGCCCTGCGCCTGTCAACCGTCTTGGGTTCCACAGAGTCGGGCAAGCGCTGGGAGGAGGCGCAGCGCGATATCCTGCGTCTTGAATTCAAGATGTTGATGGCCATGCAGGAACAGGCTACCACCCAGTTGGCGACGGCAGAGAAGCTGCGGAACATGGAGAGCACGCTGGTCGACTTGAAGCAGCGGGCAGCGGAGTTCGCGCAGCGTGTCGAAGATGGGCGGCCATTGGTCAAGCCGCCGATGGAATTGGCTCAGCCGGCATTGGTTTCTCCTCCGGCTCAGCCGAAGCGCTCTGACGAACCGTCCCGATCGCCGGGAGGGGCGGCGTCCATTACCGACTGGAGTCTTTACGGTGCATTGCTCGGTGGCCTGATTGGGCTGGCCGGTTGGTTCGGCTGGCGTAACTGGCAGAGGCGGCGCAACGACGGGGTGGAGCGCGAACTGCCCGAGCTGCCGGTGCCTGATGTTCGTGTCGATCCACAGCGTGCCGACGAGCACGAGGAATTGGGTGGAGTCGATCTGGCGGTCGAGCCGGCAGCGATGGGGATGCCGATGCAGGTCGATATTGACCTGCATGCAGCGAATGTCCCGGCCGAGAACTCGGAACCCGGCAAGAAACGTCCGGCTGGCCACGATTCGATGATGTCCATCGCAGCCACCTCGCTGGATGAACATTTTGAAGTCAATCCTGTCATGGAACTGGCCGACATCATGTTGTCTTTTGGTCGGGTCAAGGGTGCGGCTCAGGCGCTGCAGGAATATATCGACCACAACCCCCAGGAAGCGCTGCAGCCGTGGATGCGACTGATGGAGGTGTATCGGATGGCTGGCATGCGCCAGGAGTTCGAGCAGGTGGCGCTTAACCTGAACCGCAACTTCAACGTCGAAATCCAGCAGTGGGATAGAGCATCCCAGGAGGGTGTGGAGAGCGAACCGCTGGCAGGCGGCATCGAAATATCACTGGTCATGCCACGGCCGGAGTCGCTCGAGGATATGCCGCGCATCATGAACAGCGTCGTTGAGATGTGGAATGAGGATGATGTTGTCGGTTATCTCTATCAGCTATTGCGTGATAACCGCGGCGGGCAGCGTCTTGGCTTCGCCCTGCCGGTTGTCGAGGACATCCTGTTCCTGATCGAATTAAAAGAAACCGCCAATCGAATGGAGTGAGACCCGTGAGCGAATACATTGCACCGTTGAAGGATATCCGTTTTGTCATGCAGGAATTGGCTGGCCTGGAACAGGTCGTTGCCCTGCCTGGATGTGAAGAGGCATCGCCCGACGTGGTCGATGCGATTCTCGACGAGGCGGCCAGGTTTGCCGGAGAGGTGTTATCGCCGCTGAACCGCGTTGGTGACACGCAGGGCGCGCAATGGAAGGATAAGGAAGTCACCACCTCGCCGGGCTTCAAGGAGGCTTATCGGCAGTTTGTCGATAACGGCTGGAACGGTCTGGGGTGCGATCCGGAGTTTGGCGGCCAGGGCTTGCCCAAGCTGCTGTCGACGGCCGTTTCCGAAATGTGGAAGGGCGCCAATCACGCGTTTTCGCTGTGCCCGATGCTGACACAAGGTGCCATCGAGGCGCTGACCATTGCCGGTAGGGGTGAGCAGAAGGCGGCCTACCTGCCGAAGCTGGTGTCCGGCGAGTGGACCGGTACGATGAATCTGACCGAACCGAGCGCCGGCTCCGACCTTGCCGCCGTGCGCAGCCGCGCCGAGCCGGTGGGCGATGGCACCTTCAGGATATTCGGTCAGAAGATTTTCATCACCTACGGCGAGCACGACATGACGGACAACATCGTCCATCTCGTGCTGGCGCGCACGCCCAATGCGCCTGAAGGCGTCAAGGGCATCTCGCTGTTCGTCGTGCCCAAGTTCCTGCTCAAGGCGGATGGCACGCCGGGCGAGCGCAACGATGTCTATTGCGTCTCGATCGAACACAAGCTCGGTATCCATGGCAGTCCGACGGCGGTCCTGGCCTTTGGCGACAATGGCGGGGCGATTGGTACGCTGGTCGGTGAGGAAAATCGCGGTCTTGAATACATGTTCATCATGATGAACGCCGCCCGTTTCAATGTCGGTCTCGAAGGCTTGGGCGATGCCGAGCGTGCCTACCAGCGCGCCGCGGTTTACGCCAAGGAGCGCGTGCAAGGCACCGAAGTCGGTGTCAAGGGCGGGCCGAAGGTACCTATCATCAAGCATCCGGATGTGCGCCGCATGCTGATGTCGATGCGCACCCGTGTCGAAGCCATGCGCGCCCTGGCCTATGTGACCGCGGCCGCGCAGGACAACGCCCACGGCAATCCGGATGAAGTGGCGCGCAAGGAAGCGCAGGCCTTCGCCGACCTGATGATTCCGGTGGTCAAGGGTTGGAGTACCGAGAGCGCCATCGATATCGCCTCGCTTGGCGTACAGGTACATGGCGGCATGGGCTTCATTGAAGAAACAGGCGCCGCGCAGCATCTGCGCGATGCGCGCATTACTGCCATCTACGAAGGAACGACGGCCATCCAGGCCAACGACCTGATCGGGCGCAAGTTGGCGCGCGAGCAGGGAGCGACCATCAAGAAAGTGGTCGCTCGCATGCTGGCCGATGCGGCGCAACTCGACGGCGATCTCGCCGGCGTTGCCCAACGCCAGACTGCTGCGGTGCACGCGCTGGAAAAGGCAATTTCCTGGCTGATCGACAATTTTGCGGCCAATCCCAAGGCGGCGCATGCCGGCGCCGTACCTTTCCTCTTCCTGTTTGGCATCGTCGCCGGTGGCTGGCAGATGGGGCGGGCGGCAGCGATTGCCCGGAGCAGGATCGCGGCTGGCGAGAACGATCCTTTCTGGGTCGCCAAGCTTGCTTCAGCGCGTTTCTATGCCGAGCATTCGCTGACCCAGGCCGAAGGTCTGGCCCAGGCAGTCTGTTCCGGCGGTTGCGGCGCCATGGAAATGCCCGACGACGCGTTCTGACAATTCGTTCGGTTATCACCCAAAGCCCGCGAATGTTGTTATAATCGCGGGCTTTTCCACCTTGCCCTACCGCGAACGCATGGCGGAGGGTTTATCCCAAAAGGAGTTTGCATGCGACATTACGAAATCGTCTTTATCGTCCATCCGGACCAAAGCGAACAAGTGCCCGGCATGGTCGAGCGCTACCGTTCCATCGTGACCGCCAAGGGCGGCCAGATCCATCGTCTGGAAGACTGGGGCCGTCGTCAGCTGGCTTACCCGATCCAGAAGATTCACAAGGCTCACTACGTTCTGATGAACATCGAGTGCGACGGCGAAACGCTGAACGAACTCGAGC
>JAYRUZ010000086.1:0-7726 GCA_041918795.1 Azonexus sp.
CGCGTTACTGGGACATGGGTGACGGCGACTACGCCGATTCGCGCGATTTCAAGTGGAACAACTACATCAGTCGCTACCACACGCGCCACCTCGATCTGATGGACCTGCTGGCCATGTACAACGGTCGGGCCAACGCGCCGCTCGACGAATTGGCCAAGCTATTCGGTTTTCCCGGCAAGCTGGGCATGGATGGCGGCAAGGTATGGTCGGCCTGGCAGGACGGCAAGATTGCCGAAATCCGCGACTATTGCGAGACTGACGTGGTCAATACCTACCTGGTCTACAACCGTTTCCGGCGCATGCGCGGTGAATTGAACGCAGAGGATGAATTGGCCGAGGTCGAGTTCGTCAAGGCGCAGCTGGACAAGATCGATGCCACGCACTGGCGCGAGTTTGTTGCGGCCTGGGGCTGAATCAAGGCCGCCAGGACGCTATAATTACGTGTTCTTAAACCAAAACGCAGAGATATAACCATGGCACTCAACAACGTTCCGTCCGGCAAGGCTCTCCCCGACGATTTCAACGTCATCATCGAAATCTCCGCTCACTCCGAGCCCGTCAAGTACGAAGTCGACAAGGAAAGCGGCGCGATTTTCGTCGATCGCTTCATGTCCACCGCCATGCACTATCCGTGCAACTACGGCTACATCCCGCACACCATCGCCGGTGACGGTGACCCGGTCGACGTTTTGGTCGTCGCCCCGTTCTCGCTGCCGCCGGGCGTTGTCGTCCGCTGCCGTCCGCTCGGCCAGCTGTCGATGACCGACGAGGGTGGCAATGACGCCAAGCTGCTGGCGGTGCCGGTGTCCAAGCTGACCCCGCTGTACAACGACGTGAAGACCATCGAGGACCTGCCGGAGCTGTTGCGCAAGCAGATCTCTCACTTCTTCGAGCACTACAAGGATCTTGAGCCGGGCAAGTGGGTCAAGGTCAACGGTTGGGAAGGCATGGAAGAAGCGCGCAAGGAAATCACGGACGGCATCCAGCGTTACAACGACGCCAAGGACAAGCCGAACTACTGAGCCTCATGTTGCGTATCGCCGTTGCCCAGTTCAACGCCACCGTCGGTGACCTGACGGGCAACGTCGAACGTATCCTGAAGTGCGCCGCCGAGGCCAAGGCCCGCAGTGCTCACGTGCTGCTGACGCCGGAACTGGCGATCTGCGGCTATCCACCGGAAGACCTGCTGCTGCGCCCGGATTTCTATCGGGCCTGCGCGCGGGCCTTGGACGATCTGGCGGCCCGCGTCGAGGGCATTGCCCTGGTTGTCGGCCATCCCGAGGAAAGGGACGGTTCCTGCTACAACGCGGCGAGCGTGATCGAAAACGGCCGCAAGACGGCTGTCTATTACAAGAGCAGCCTGCCCAATGCGCAGGTGTTCGACGAAAAACGTTATTTTGCTGCCGGCACGGAGCCTTGCGTTGTCACGCTGGGCGGCGTGCGTTGCGGCATCAACATCTGTGAAGACATCTGGGTCAGCGGCCCGGCCGAAGCGGCCAAGGCGGCAGGGGCCGAACTGCTCTTCGTGCTCAATGCCTCGCCCTGTCATCTGGACAAGACGCAGGAACGCGTCCAGGTCGTCGGCGAGCGGGTCGATGCGACCGGCATCCCCGTCATCTATTGCAATCTGGTCGGCGGCCAGGATGAACTGGTGTTCGATGGCGACTCCTTCGCCCTCGATGCGCGCAAGCATGTGGTCATGCGTCTGCCGCAATTCGAGGAGGCCGTCGGCATCGTCGATTTCGCCGCCGGCGAGTTGCGTTCCGATGACGTTTGTGCCGAGTTGCCGCTAGAGGCCGAGGCTTACAAGGCGCTGGTCCTTGGCGTGCGCGACTATATCGGCAAGACCGGCTTCAAGGGCGCCATCATCGGCCTTTCCGGCGGCATTGATTCGGCCCTGACGCTGTGCGTAGCGGTCGATGCGCTTGGCGCCGACAAAGTGCGGGCGGTCATGATGCCGTCGCCCTACACGGCACAGATGAGCCTCGATGATTCGCGCGAAATGATCCGCCAGTTGGGCTGCCGTTACGACGAGATTGCCATCGAGCCGGCGATGCAGACCTATGCCGCCATGCTCGATCCGCTGTTCGCCGGCTTGCCGGCCGATACGACGGAAGAGAACATCCAGGCGCGCATCCGCGGCAATATCCTGATGGCGCTGTCGAACAAGACCGGCGCGCTGGTGCTGACCACCGGCAACAAGTCGGAGATGGCGGTCGGCTATTGCACGCTGTACGGCGACATGGCCGGCGGTTTCGCGGTCATCAAGGATGTCTACAAGACCCTGGTCTATCGCCTGTCGCGCTATCGCAATACCCTGTGCCAGGGGGCGCCGGTGATCCCGGAGAACATCATCGTCCGGCCGCCGTCGGCGGAGCTGAAGCCGGACCAGAAGGATCAGGATTCGCTGCCCGACTACGAGGTGCTCGACGCCATCGTCCGCGCCTACATGGAAGAAGACCGCAGCCCGCGCGAGATCATCGCCGCCGGCCTGCCGGAAGCCGATGTGCGCCGCGTCGTTCGCCTGTTGCGCATCGCCGAGTACAAGCGCCGGCAGGCGCCGATCGGCATTCGCATTACGCCGCGTGGTTTTGGCAAGGATTGGCGTTATCCTATTACCAATCGTTATCCGGACGAATTTTGAAACCGGTCATTAGTCTGAGAGAGGACAAGCAATGAAGAAGATCGAAGCCGTCATCAAGCCATTCAAGCTCGACGAAGTTCGCGAAGCCCTGTCGGAAGTCGGCATCACCGGTCTGACCGTGACCGAAGTGAAGGGTTTCGGTCGCCAGAAGGGCCATACCGAGTTGTATCGCGGCGCCGAGTACGTGGTCGACTTCCTGCCCAAGATCAAGATCGAGGTCGTGGTTGCCACCGAGACTGTCGATGCTGCCATCGACGCCATCATCAAGGCCGCCCGTACCGGCAAGATCGGCGATGGCAAGATTTTCGTCATGCCGGTCGAGCAGGTGGTGCGTATTCGCACTGGCGAGACCAACGAGTCGGCTATTTAAGCGACTGCTGCGGTGCACTGCCCGAAATAGCAAAAAATCAGGGCAATAATCGGGGCGGCTTCGGCCGCCCTTGTCATTTCTGGCTGCGCAACAGGACGATCAGCGCGCCTTCGCCACCGTCGGCCGGCTTGGCCTGGCAATAGGCGAGCACCTCGATGCGTTGTGCCAGCCAGCCGCGCACCAGTTGGCGCAGGATGGAGAGCTTTTGCGGCGAGCCATGGCCCTTGCCGTGGATGACCCGGACGCAACGCTTGCCGTGGTGCAGGCAGGCGGTCAGGAAGCTCGCCAGCTGGTGGCGTGCCTCTTCGCGATTCAGGCCATGCAGGTCGAGTTCGCCTTGTATGACCCAGCGCCCGCGCCGCAGGTCGCGCAAGACCGTATTGGCCAGGCCGTGGCGCAGGTGATGCGGCTCGTCGCCGCCTTCGAGGCGGTCCTGCAGGCCGATCTGGCCGTGCAGGCTCTCGTGCAGTGCGGCACGTTCGTCAGCGATGTGCTGTAGCGGCTTGGGTGGGGGCGGGCGGCGGCCATGAACGACCAGATTGCTCTCGGCTAGCGGTTCGACGCCCGCGATGGCCTGCAGGAAGGCCGATTGCTCGGGGTCGATCGGTCTGGGTGGTGGGCTGCCTGCACGATGCGTGCGCCAGTGGGCGGGCAGGGTGTCTGCCAGTGTTGCTCTGGCGGGCTGTCGTGTTTCCGATTCGTGGGTTCTCGGCCGCGGTGGCGGCGTTTTTTTCGGGCGGGCGATTTCGGCGCGATCAACCGGCGGTAGCGGCTTGGTGCCCGCTACCGCTGCATGGAAGGCGGCGAGGTCTTCCGGGTCGATCAAGGTCGATCAGGCGTGGCCGAGGTTGTCCAGATAGCGCTCGGCATCCAGCGCCGCCATGCAGCCCGAGCCGGCCGAGGTGCAGGCCTGCTTGTAGATCTGGTCCTGCACGTCGCCAGCTGCGAAGACGCCGGGGATGCTGGTCTGCGTGGCGTTGCCGTTACGGCCGGACTGGGTGACCAGGTAGCCGTTGTCCATCTCCAGCTGGCCGGTGAAGATGTCGGTGTTCGGCTTGTGGCCGATGGCGATGAAAACGCCGAAGACATCGACGTCCTGCGTGGCGCCGCTTTGCGTATTCTTGACGCGCAAGCCGGTCACCCCGGAATCGTCGCCCAGCACTTCGTCCAGCGTGCTGTTCCACAGGATCGTGACCTTGCCTTCCTCGGCCTTCTTGAACAGCTTGTCCTGCATGATCTTCTCGGCCTTGAATTTCTCGCGGCGATGAATAACCGTCACATGGCTGGCAATGTTGGCCAGGTAGAGTGCTTCCTCGACGGCGGTGTTGCCGCCGCCGACCACGGCGACCGGCTTGTTGCGGTAGAAGAAGCCGTCGCAGGTGGCGCAGGCGGAGACGCCCTTGCCCATGAACTTTTCTTCGGAGGGCAGGCCCAAATACATGGCCGAAGCGCCGGTCGAGATGATCAGGGCGTCGCAGGTGTAGGTACCGGCATCGCCGACCAGCGTGAACGGTTTTTCGGTCAGCTTCGTGGTGTGGATGTGGTCGAAGATGATCTCGGTATCGAAACGGCGGGCATGGGCTTCGAAATTCGCCATCAGTTCCGGACCTTGAATGCCTTCGGCGGCGGCCGGCCAGTTATCGACTTCGGTCGTCGTCATCAACTGGCCGCCCTGGGCCAGGCCGGTGATCAGCACCGGCTTCAGGTTGGCGCGGGCGGCATAGACGGCGGCGGTGTAGCCGGCCGGGCCGGAGCCGAGGATGATGAGCGGGGTGTGGCGGACATTCTGGGTCATGATCGTTCTCTGCTAGCTCTGGGTATTGGATCGGAAAATTATAGCCGGGTCTGAGCCAACGATTTTTCATAAGTTCCATAGCTTTTTCGAAAGCGGTTTATAATCGACTCGTAACACTATGAACGGAAACTGATTTATGTCAGCGACTCCCGGCGGTCTTAGTCTGTTGGTATTACGCAGCCTGCCTCTTTTTTCGGGGCTGGACGAGGTCGAGCTGGAAAAGTTGTCCAAGGTTTCCGGTCGGCGTCGGGTTGAGCGTGGGGCATTCGTCGTGCGCGCCGGGGAAAGTACGGATTCGTTGTATATCCTGCTGACCGGTCGGGCCAAGGTAACCAACCACGATGAGGAAGGGCGCGAGATCATCCTGGCTTGGCTAGGTGCGGGCGAGTCGTTCGGCGAAATGGGCCTGATCGACGGCAGCCCGCGTTCCGCCAATGTCGTGGCGAGCGAAGCCTGCGAGTTGCTGGTGCTGTCGAAAGACTCCTTCCAGCGTTGCATGCAGGACAATTTCCAGGTGGCCTTGAAGCTGATGCAGGTGCTGGTTCAGCGCCTGCGCGAGGCCGACCGCAAGATCGAGAGTCTGGCGCTGCTCGATGTCTATGGCCGCGTGGCGCGGCTGCTGCTCGATCTTTCCGAGGAGGAGAGCGGGCGGCGTGTGATCAAGAAGAAGATTTCGAAGCAGGATATGGCAAGAATGATTGGTGCATCGCGCGAAATGGTCAGCAAGGTGATGCGTGACCTTGAATTGAGCGGCTACATTGCCGTCGAAGGCGACCGTACGGTCATCCTGGGGAGCTGACGTGGCGCGTATGGCTCAGCGCAACGCGGCGCCCAGCGCGCTGCCGGACAAGATCGGTGTGTTGTTGCAGGAATCCCGCTGGCTGGCCGTCGGCGCGGTCACGCTGTTCCTGATTCTGGCCCTGTGGGGCTTTCATGGCGAAGATCCGGGCTGGTCGCATGCGGTCGGTTCGCAGACCCTGCACAATCCGGCCGGCCGCGCCGGGGCGTGGATCGCCGACCTGTTGCTCTATGTGTTCGGCCTGTCTGCCTGGTGGTGGATCGTCCTGCTCGGCATGTCGGTCTGGTGGGGTTTCCGCAAGTACAACAGCGAAGTCGACCCAATCGAACGTTCGCTGATCCTGTCGCTGATCGGCTTCGTCATCTTGTTGTTGGCCAGCTGCTCACTGGAGGCGCTGCGCTTCTATTCGCTGAAGGCACAGTTGCCGCTGGCACCGGGCGGCATGCTCGGCATCGAGCTGGGCAAGTTGCTGGCGACGCAGTTGGGCTATACCGGCTCGACCTTGCTGTTGCTTGCCTTGATGGCGGCAAGCTGGAGCGTCTTCTCCGGCATGTCCTGGCTGTGGGCTTTCGAGAAGCTCGGTTACGGCTTGGAAGGTTTTGTCGGCTTCTTCTACGGCCGGGTCGATGCCTGGCGTGACCGCCAGATCGGCAGGGAAGTGGCGCAGCAACGCGAGGTGGTGGTCGAGGAAGAGAAGCGCCGCGTCGAGTTGCACGAGCCGATCGTCATCGAAACGCCGGCGCCGCCGGCCGTGCCGGTATCGAAGAAGGCCGAGGCGCGTGTCGAGCGCGAGAAGCAGGCCATGCTGTTCCCCGAGGCCATCGTCGGCGGCAAGCTGCCACCCTTGCATTTGCTCGACCCGGCGCCGCCGGTAACCGAGACGGTCAGTGCCGAAACGCTGGAATACACGTCGCGCCTGATCGAACGCAAGCTCTCCGACTTTGGCGTGCAGGTGAAAGTGCTGGCTGCCATGCCGGGGCCGGTCATTACCCGCTACGAAATCGAGCCGGCGGTGGGCGTCAAGGGCGCGCAGATTGTCAATCTGGCACGAGACCTGGCGCGGGCGCTGGCCATGGTGTCGATCCGCGTCGTCGAGACGGTGCCAGGCAAGTCGTGCATGGCGCTCGAATTGCCCAATCCGAAGCGGCAGACGGTCAAGCTGTCCGAAATCATCTCCAGCAAGCCGTACAACGACATGAGCAGCCCGCTCACCGTCTGCCTGGGCAAGGACATCGGCGGTTTGCCGGTGGTCGCCGACCTGGCCAAGACGCCGCACCTGCTGGTCGCCGGTACGACCGGTTCCGGCAAGTCAGTCGGGGTCAATGCGATGATCCTGTCGATGCTCTACAAGTCCGAGCCCGATCACGTGCGCCTGATCATGGTCGACCCGAAGATGCTTGAACTGTCGATCTACGAAGGCATTCCGCACCTGCTGGCGCCGGTGGTCACCGACATGAAGCAGGCAGCGAACGCGCTGCACTGGTGCGTGACCGAGATGGAGAAACGCTACAAGCTGATGTCGGCGATGGGCGTGCGCAACATCGCGGGCTTGAACACCAAGATCAAGGATGCCGAGAAGCGTGGCGAGCACATTCCGAATCCGCTGTCGCTGACGCCGGAAGCGCCGGAACCGCTGAAGCACATGCCGTATATCGTGGTCATCATCGACGAACTGGCCGACCTGATGATGGTGGTCGGCAAGAAGGTCGAGGAGCAGATCGCCCGCCTGGCGCAAAAGGCGCGCGCTGCCGGCATCCATCTGGTGTTGGCGACGCAGCGGCCGTCGGTTGATGTGATCACCGGCCTGATCAAGGCCAACATCCCGACCCGCCTGTCCTTCCAGGTTTCCAGCAAGATCGACTCGCGCACCATCCTCGACCAGATGGGGGCCGAAGCGCTGCTCGGTCAGGGCGACATGCTCTACCTCGCGCCGGGTACTGGCTATCCGACCCGCGTCCATGGCGCTTTTGTCTCCGATGACGAGGTGCATCGCGTGGTCGAGCATCTGAAGACCACCGGTGCGCCGGAATACGTCGAGGACATCCTCAATGGTTCGGCTGGCGATGATGAAGGCGATGGCGAAGGCGGCGAGGGTGGCGGCGATGCCGAGAGCGATCC
>JAYRUZ010000087.1:0-7700 GCA_041918795.1 Azonexus sp.
GCGGCGCGCAAGCAATTGCGCGAGTTCGAGCAGCGTGCTGCGGTGGACCCGCTGCAACCCGATCTTTTCGCGCAAGGCGAACCGGCCGAGACTATCGTCGAAACGGAACCGCATCCCGCCTTGGAACAACTGGCGGGCATCGACCCGGATAGCCTGACCCCGCGCGAAGCACTCGATGCCCTGTATGCGCTGAAGGGCCTGCTCCGGTGAAAGCCTGGCTGTTGTGTGGCGCAATGTTTTTTGCCACGCTGGCGCATGGCGAAGCGCTCCGTTTCGTGGTCATTGGCGATACACCTTATTCGGCCTACGAGCGAGCCCAATTGCCACGCATGCTCAATTCCATCGCCGACAGCGGGGCCGAATTCGTCGTCCACATCGGTGACATCAAGGGCGGCCAGGAGCGTTGTGACGACAGCCTCTTCCTCGATCGCTACCGCCTGTTCGACGGCAGTCGCATTCCCTTTGTTTATGTGCCGGGCGATAACGAATGGAGCGATTGCGACCGCCTGTCGAACGGCTCGTACGATCCGCTTGAGCGCTTGAACAAGCTCCGCAGCCTCTTCTGGTCCGCCCCGGAAACGCTGGGCCAGAAACGTTTTGCCCTGGAGCGTCAGCCAGGCCCCTACGCCGAGCATTTCCGCTTCCGGCGCGGATCGGTGCTATTCGTGACGCTTAACATTCCGGGCGGCAACAACAACTGGGGCATGACCGAGCAAGCCAGTGCCGAGTTCCGCCAACGCAATCCTGTCGTTCTGGCCTGGCTGAAAGAATCATTCGAACTGGCCCGGCAGGAAAAACTGGCGGCGATCGTTCTGTTCTTCCAGGCCAATCCTGGCTTCAAGCATTTCGCCCAAGGCCTGCCGCATCGCGGTTACACCGAGCTACTGAATCTGTTGCGCGACGAAACCTCGCGTTTCCCGGGGTTGGTGCTCGCAGTTCATGGCGATACCCACATGAGCCGGGTCGATCATCCCTTGTTGTCACGAAAGGGAAAGGCCCTCCAGAACTTCACCCGGGTAGAAACCTTCGGTTACCCGCAAATGGGCTGGACTTACCTGATTCTGGAAACGACCCCCACGCCGTCGCTGCGCTACGAAATGCATCGCCCCACCGAGGACCACTAGTCCAGTCTAGGGTTTTCCTTAATTGACGCCCGGCAGCCTTGGCACCATGATCGTTCGATTTTGATGCCAAGGGGAAGTCTCGTGTCGACATTGCGATTGAACCGTATTCTGGGCTGCTGCCTGTTCCTGGCCAGTTGGCCGGCGCTGGCTGCGGATATCGTCCTTGGCCAGGTGGCCCCATTCTCCGGTCCGCTGGCCCCCACCGGAACCTCTTTCCGTGCCGGTATCCAGCTTTTCATCGATGCCACGAACGCCAGCGGTGGAATCAATGGCTCGAAATTGAAACTGGTCAGCAAGGACGACGAATACAAATCGGAAAAAACCGTCAGCCTGACCAAGGATCTGCTCAACGAGGCCAGCCCGATTGTGCTGACCGGATTCGTCGGTACCGGCAACATCAATGCCGTGCTCAAGGAACGCATTCTGGATGATGCAGGGGTTCCCCTGGTGGGCGTCCGCAGCGGAGCCAACAATGTCATCAATAGCGGCAATCCGTGGCTTTTTCTGACCCGTGCCGGCTATGCCGACGAAATTGCACAAATTGTCGAGCTCTACGTGACGACGGGAAGCAAACGTTTCGCCGTACTCTATCAGAACGACGATTTTGGCCAGGACGGCCTGAAAGCTGTTGAAGTGCTCGCGGCGAAGCACAAGCTCGATATCACCGCCCGCGCCAGCTATGAGAAAAATACGACCGATGTCGCGGCTGCCGTCAAAATGATTGCTGCGGCCAATCCTCAGGCTGTCATCATGGTTTCGAATACGGCAGCCAGTGCCGAATTCATCAAACAGTTGCGCGCCACGGGTAACGTGTCGCAACTGGTTGGTTTATCGGTCAATGACGGCGCCCAAATCGTCGCCAAGATCGGGGCCGATACAGCCAAGGGCGTCGCTTTTTCGCAGGTTGTCCCTGCGCCCAACCAGTTATCGATCGGACTGGTCCGCGAGATTCAGGAATCCATCAAGCGCTTCCCGCAAGGTGATGCTTCGATCAATCACACCTTGATCGAGGGCTACTTGACCGCAAAAATCATAGGCGAAGCCTTGAAAAAAGCGGGCAACAACCCCAATCGCAAGCAGTTGCGCGATGCGCTCAAGTCGCTCACCAACAAGGATCTCGGCGGCGTCAGCGTGAACTACTCCGGCAAGACGCAAGCCGGTCTCAAATTTGTCGACCTGACCATCCTCAACAAGGAAGGCAAGCTGTTGCGCTGACCCTGATCTCAGGACCGGAAATACAAAAGGGAGCCAGCATTGGCTCCCTTTTTCGTTGCTGAATAAGGTCGATCAGTGGCAGGTCTCTTCGTCGTCGTCCGGATTATGGACATGACCATGCTCCACCTCTTCCGCACTTGCCGAACGAACCGCTGTCACGGTGCAGGTGAAGACGAGCGCCATGCCGGCGAGCGGATGATTGCCGTCGAGCACGACCTTGTCGCCTTCGATGTCGGTGACACGATAGATGACGAAATCGTCCTCTTCACCATCTTCCGGACCACCCTCGAACTGCATGCCGACCTGAATCTCCTTGGGAAAATCCTTGCGCGGCTCGATCTGCACCAGACTGGAGTCGTATTCACCGAAAGCCTCGTCCGGTTGCAGTTTGACCTGAATCGATTCACCGACGGTCTTGCCCTGCAGCGCTTCCTCGATTTTCGGGAAGATATCGTCGTACCCGCCGTGCAGATAAACCAGCGGCTCACGCCCTTCGTCGACCACCTCGCCATCGGGGTCGGTGACGTGGTAATCGAGGGTGATGACGGTGTTCTTGGCGACCTGCATGTTCATGAATTCAGTTCCTTGACCAGGCGTAGCACTTCGAGTGCGTGGCCCTTGTAATTGACGTTGTAGAGCGCATGGCGGATAAGGCCGTTGCGATCGATGATGAAGGTGGAACGGACGATGCCGAATTTCTTGTGGCCATCCACCTCTTTGGCCTGCCAGACGCCGTATTGCTTGCAGACGGCGCCTTCGGTGTCGGAGAGCAGCTCGATGCCGATGCCCTCCTTGTCGCGGAATTCCGCATGTTTCAGGCAGTCATCCCGACTGATGCCGAATAGTACGCAATCCTGGCGCTTGAAATCTTCCTCGTGATCCGAAAAATCGGTTGCTTCCTTGGTACAGCATGGCGTTCCGTCCTTCGGGTAGAAAAACAGTACGACATGCCTGTTGCCCAGGAAAGACGCCAGATCGATGCTCTCCATATCGGCGTCAGGCAAACTGAACCGGGGAGCGCTTTCGCCAGCCTTGAGCAGCATATTGTTCTCCTGATGAACCTCTGGGGGAGTGAGTCCATTCTAACGGAGGTCATAGATGCTGACTACTGCGGTGCACGCCTTATTTGGCGGGTTTTCCGGGAAGCTTCTCCGGCATCTGGACGAAGGTTTCGTCCTGCTTGATCATGCCCAGTTCGAAGCGGGCGCGTTCCTCGATGGCGTCGTAACCCTGCTTCAGGTCGCGGACCTCGGCGTCGAGGCCCGCATTCCTGATTTCCAGCTTTTTGGTGACGTCCTTCTGTGCCTGCAATTGACGGTCGTACTCCCATACCTTCAACCAGCCCCCCTTACCCAACCACAGCGGGTATTGCAGGAGGCCGATCAGTACGAGAAGGCCGACCGTCAGCCAGCGCATTCAGCGATTAGCGCAGGTTGTAGAAGGTTTCGCGACCCGGGTAGGAAGCGGTATCGCCGAGATCTTCCTCGATGCGCAGCAACTGGTTGTACTTGGCGATACGGTCGGAACGGGACAGCGAACCGGTCTTGATCTGGCCGGCGTTCAGGCCGACGGCGATGTCGGCAATGGTGCTGTCTTCGGTTTCGCCCGAACGATGCGAGATCACCGCGGTATAGCCGGCGCGCTTGGCCATCTCGATGGCGGCGAAAGTCTCGGACAAGGTGCCGATCTGGTTGATCTTGATCAGGATGGAATTGGCGATGCCCTTCTGGATGCCTTCCTTGAAGATGCGGGTGTTGGTCACGAAGATATCGTCACCGACGATTTGCACCTTGTCGCCCAGGCGCTCGGTCAGCAGCTTCCAGCCGTCCCAGTCGGCTTCCGACATGCCGTCCTCGATCGAGACGATCGGGAACTGGTCCGCCAGGTTGGCCAGGTAATCGACGAACTGGGCCGAGGTCAGTTGCAGGCCTTCGCCGGACAAGTGGTACTTGCCGTCCTTGTAGAACTCGGAAGCGGCGCAGTCCAGTGCCAGCAGAACGTCCTGGCCCGGCACGTAGCCGGCAGCCTCGATCGCCTGCATGATGATCTGCAGGGCCTCGGCGTGGCTGCCCAGGTTCGGGGCAAAGCCGCCTTCGTCGCCGACGGCGGTCGAATGGCCCTTCTTGTCCAGCAGCTTCTTCAATGCGTGGAAGATTTCAGCGCCGCAACGCAGGGCTTCGCGGAAGGTGTTGGCACCGACCGGCATCACCATGAATTCCTGGATATCCAGGCTGTTGTTGGCATGCTCGCCACCGTTGATGATGTTCATCATCGGCACCGGCATCTGCATCGGGCTCATGCCGCCGAAATAGCGATACAGCGGCAGGCCGGACTCTTCGGCGGCAGCCTTGGCAACGGCCATCGATACGGCCAGGATGGCGTTGGCGCCGAGGCGGGACTTGTTGTCGGTACCGTCCAGCTCGATCATGGTCTGGTCGATGAAGGTCTGTTCCTGGGCATCGAGACCGATGATGGCTTCGGAGATTTCGGTGTTGATGTTCTCAACGGCCTGCATGACGCCCTTGCCCAGGTAACGGGAGCCGTCGCCGTCGCGCAGCTCGATGGCCTCGCGAGTGCCGGTGGAGGCACCGGACGGAACAGCCGCGCGGCCCATGACGCCGGATTCCAGCAGAACATCGGCTTCAACCGTGGGATTGCCACGCGAATCCAGAATCTCTCGTGCAACTACATCAACGATGGAACTCATATTTCTTCCTTATTATCAGAAGGTTGAACTAACTACTTAAACTAAATTCTCGGTGCCGGCCACGACCAGCATATTCATCTCTGCGGCCGTCTCACGCGCCCTGCGGGCAGCCTGATATTCCGGTGAATGATAAAAGCGCTTGGCTTGGTCGACCGAATCGAATTCAACGATCACCAAGCGTGGAATGTTCTTCCAATTGCCTTCGAGCATCTCCACCGCGCCGCCACGCACCAGATAGCGTCCGCCGTACTGGGCGATGGCAGCCTGCGCCAGGCCTTTGTAGATTTCATAGGCGGCCACATCGGACACCTTGGCCTCGGCAATCAGATAGCCTTTCTGGCTCACTTCAATTCCTCGAAACCAGCCGATTTGACAGCCTTGTCCAAGGCAACGAGGGTCTTGAGCAAACTCTCCATGCGCGCCAGCGGCCAGCTGTTCGGGCCATCGGAAAACGCCTTGTCCGGACAGGGGTGGGTTTCCATGAACAGGCCCGAGATGCCAACCGCGACGGCAGCACGCGACAGCACCGGCACGAACTCGCGCTGTCCGCCCGACGTGGCGCCCTGCCCGCCCGGCAATTGCACGCTGTGCGTGGCATCGAACACCACCGGGCAACCGGTTTCGCGCATGATCGCCAGGCTGCGCATGTCGGACACCAGGTTGTTGTAGCCGAAGGAGGCGCCGCGCTCGCAGACCATGATGTTGTCGGCGCCACCATTCACTTCGCGCGCCTTGTCGACGACATTCTTCATGTCGCCCGGCGCCAGGAACTGGCCTTTCTTGATATTCACCGGCTTGCCGCAGGAGGCCACGGCATGGATGAAATCGGTCTGGCGGCACAGGAAGGCCGGGGTCTGCAAGACATCGACCACCGAAGCGACCAAGGGGACATCGGCTTCGCCATGCACGTCGGTCAGCACCGGCACGCCGACCTGGGCCCGTACCGCTTCGAGAATCTTCAAACCGCCATCAAGGCCTGGACCGCGCACCGACTTGCCGGAGCTGCGGTTCGCCTTGTCGTAAGACGCCTTGAAAATGTACGGAATCCCCAGTGCACCGCAGACTTCCTTCATGTGTGCGGCAACATCGACGCACAATTGCTCGGATTCGGCGGTGCAAGGCCCGGCGATCAGGAAAAAAGGCTGGTCAAGACCAGCCTCGAAACCGCAGAGTTTCATTTGCCTTTTGCCTGTTGGTTGGCCAGTGCAGCCTTGACGTAGGACGAGAACAGCGGGTGGCCCTGGCGCGGGTTGGAAGTGAATTCCGGATGGAACTGGCAGGCGACGAACCACGGATGGACATCGGCCGGCAACTCGACCATTTCGCACAGGTCGGTGCCCGGCGCCCGACCGGCGACGACCAGGCCCTTTTCTTCCAGCTTGGCCAACAGCGTGTTGTTGACTTCGTAGCGATGACGATGGCGCTCGGTGATCTCCGGCGCACCGTAGATTTCGCGGGCCTTGGACCCCTCCTTCAGCTTGCAGACCTGTGCGCCAAGGCGCATGGTGCCGCCAAGATCGGAATCCTCGCCGCGCTTCTCGACCTTACCGGAAGCATCCAGCCATTCGGTAATCAGGCCGATGACGGGATAAGGCGTGTCCTGCACAAACTCGGTCGAATGAGCATCCTTGAGACCCGCCACGTTGCGGGCAAATTCGACGACCGCCATCTGCATGCCGAGACAAATGCCAAGGTAAGGCACCTTGTTCTCGCGAGCGTAGCGGATCGCCTCGATCTTGCCTTCCGTACCGCGGCGACCAAAACCACCCGGCACCAGGATGGCGTCCATCCCCTTGAGGATGCCGACGCCTTCCTTCTCGATATTTTCCGAATCGATGTATTCGATATCGACCTTGCAGCGGGTATGGATACCGGCGTGCTTGATCGCTTCGATCAGCGACTTGTAGGACTCGGTCAGGTCGACATACTTGCCGACGAAAGCGATCTTGACCGTGTTCTGCGGATGCTCCATCGCCTCGATCAGCTTCTCCCAGACCGTCAGGTCGGCTGCCTTGGCCAGGATATTCAGCTTGTGGCAGACGATCTCATCCAGCATCTGCTCGTGCAGCATGCCTGGAATCTTGTAGATGGAATCGGCATCCAGGCACTCGATGACGGCTTCCGGCATCACGTTGCAGAACAAGGCGATCTTGCGGCGTTCCTCGACCGGAATCGAACGGTCGGCGCGGCACAGCAGGATGTCCGGCTGGATACCGATCTCGCGCAATTCCTTGACGGAGTGCTGGGTCGGCTTGGTCTTCAGTTCGCCGGCCGTCGGAATGTAAGGCAGCAGCGTCAGGTGCATGTAGCAGACGTTGTTGCGGCCCTCTTCGATGCCCATCTGGCGGATGGCTTCGAGGAAAGGCAGGGATTCGATGTCGCCGACCGTACCGCCGACTTCGACCAGGGCCACGTCGGCGCCTTCGGCACCAGCCTTGACCTTGCTCTTGATCTCATCGGTGATATGCGGAATGACCTGGACGGTCTTGCCCAGATACTCGCCCCGGCGCTCTTTCTTCAGCACCGTGTCGTACACCTGACCGGTCGTGAAGTTGTTGCGCTTGCTCATCTTGGCGCTGGTGAAGCGCTCATAGTGGCCGAGATCGAGGTCGGTCTCGGCACCGTCGTCGGTCACGAACACTTCGCCGTGTTGG
>JAYRUZ010000088.1:0-7671 GCA_041918795.1 Azonexus sp.
TCTATTTCCTCAATGCCCTGAAGAGTCCGCTCTACGAGACGCCTGATCGTGCCTACACCAATGCCGGCACCTGCGCCCTGAAGGCGGGTGACGTCGATGGAGCGCAGAGTTATCTGCTGAAGGCGGTGCAGCTGTCGCGCGATGGCGCAGTGACTGCACGCTTCCAGTTGGCCCGGCTGTTCTACAAGCGCGGCATCCTCGAAGAGGCCAGGGTTTATCTCAACGACGCCTCCAAATTGATGGAGCCACCGTCGGCAGAGGCCATCTGGTTGGGGCTGCGCATTGAACGTAAACTCGGTAACAAGGTCGCCGAAGGGAGTTATGCCTCCCAGCTACGTAGTCGCTACCCCAGCTCCCCCGAATACCAGGAGTTTCTCAAAGGGAATTTCGAATGATGGAACACGAGGAGCAAGGGGGCGAATTGACGGAGGAGTCCGTTGCCGTGCCGGAAATGCCGGCTGTCGGCAGCCAGTTGCGCCAGGCTCGTGAAGCGATGGGACTCAAGGTGGCGGATATCGCCAAGACCCTGAAGCTTGGTCAACGTCAGGTCGAGGCTCTGGAAAATGGGCAGTGGGATGGCTTGCCCGGAACAACGTTTATCCGCGGCTTCGTCCGCAATTATGCGCGCCTCGTGCAGCTTGATCCGGTTACCTTGGTGGGACAGCTTGATCCCGTGCTGGTCAAGCCGGTCGATACCTTGACGGTGCCGCGCGTTCGGCCTGCCGACATGCCGCAGTTCGGCGGCAGTCCGGCGCGCCGGGATCGGGTCGTCGTGGCTGTGGGGCTGGGAGCGGTCCTGTTGGCTGCGGCCCTGTATTTCCTGTTGCCGAACGATCTGGCTGCTTTGCGTACCGACGTGCAGTCCCTGCTCGATTCGCTGGCGCGCAAGGAAGAACCTGTTCCGCCAGTGCCGCCTGCTGCTAATGATCCGGTCCTGCCGCCAGGTGCGACGCCGCAGCAAGTGCTTAATCCTCAGGCAGTAGTGCCAGGCGAGACCTCCTCGGCAACGGTTTCGGCAGTTTCCGCCGGGTCTTCCACCGAGTCGGGGTCAGCGGCGCCACAGGCCGTGGCTAACGGTCAGGTCAGGTTTTTGGCCGATAAAGAGGCCTGGGTTGAAGTGCGTGATCGGGAAAACAAGGTCATCTTTTCGCAGCGCCTGGCCGCCGGTACCGAGCAGTTTGTGGGCGGCCAGGGTCCATTGTCGGTGGTGATTGGTTATGCGCCAGGGATTCGTCTGTTCTGGCATGGCAACAATGTCGATCTGACGCCGCATTCGCGGGGCGATGTCGCTCGCCTGGTCTTGGAGTAAGTTGTGTCCGCAGTAGCAAAACGACTGACGCGCCTGACGTCTATTGGTCATGTCCAATTGGGCGGTCGTGCGCCCGTTGTCATCCAGTCGATGACCAATACCGATACGGCAGATTATCTGGCGACGGCAATCCAGTGCGCCGAGTTGGCGCGTGCCGGGTCGGAACTTGTCCGCATTACCGTCAATTCGCTGGAGGCTGCGGCCGCTGTCCCGAGGATTCGCGACCATCTGGACAAGATGAATTGCGACGTCCCTTTGATCGGTGATTTCCACTACAACGGACATCGCCTGCTGACCGATCATCCCGGCTGCGCCGAGGCGCTGGCGAAATACCGGATCAACCCGGGCAATGTCGGCTTTGGCAAGAAGAAGGACGAGCAGTTCGCACAGATGATCGAACTGGCCTGCAGATACGACAAGCCGGTCCGGATCGGCGTCAATTGGGGCAGTCTGGACCAGGATCTGCTGGCGCGGATTATGGACGAAAACTCGCGTGCACCGCAGCCATTGGATGCCACCGAGATGATGCGCCATGCCATGGTGACCTCTGCCCTGGAGTCGGCGGCGAAGGCCGAAGAGGTGGGGCTCGCCGGCGAGAAGATCATCCTGTCGTGCAAGGTGTCGAGCGTGCAGGATTTGATCGCCATCTACCGCGAACTGTCACGGCGGGCAGATTACGCCCTGCATCTCGGCCTGACCGAGGCCGGCATGGGCTCGAAGGGTATCGTTGCTTCAACGGCTGCCTTGTCTGTGTTGCTGCAGGAGGGGATTGGCGACACCATTCGTATTTCGTTGACGCCGGAACCCGGTGGGGCGCGGACGCAGGAAGTCATCGTCGCGCAGGAAATCCTGCAAAGCATGGGTTTGCGCGCCTTCACCCCAATGGTTGCAGCCTGTCCGGGATGTGGGCGAACGACCTCGACCTTCTTCCAGGAATTGGCGGGCGAAGTGCAGGATTTCGTGCGCGCCAGGATGCCAGAATGGAAGTTGCATTACGACGGTGCCGAGAACATGACGTTGGCTGTCATGGGGTGCATTGTCAATGGTCCGGGGGAATCGAAACACGCGAACATCGGTATTTCATTGCCTGGCACCGGCGAAGCCCCGTCGGCCCCGGTCTATGAAGACGGCGTCAAGACAGTGACGCTGAAGGGCGAGAATATCGCTGCCGAGTTCAAGGACATCATCGAGCGCTATGTCCAGCGCACCTATAAAAAGAAAATCCAAGCATGAGTCAGACCCTACAGTCCGTACGCGGGATGAACGACATCCTGCCGGATGAAGCCGAATTCTGGGAGTTGTTCGAGGCGACTGTCTGTTCGTGGCTGAAAAGCTACGGCTACCGCCCGATCCGCATGCCCATCGTCGAGCCGACACCGCTGTTCAAACGTGCCATCGGCGAAGTCACCGATATCGTTGAAAAGGAGATGTATTCCTTTGAGGACAGCCTGAACGGCGAACAGTTGACGCTGCGCCCGGAAGGTACGGCCGGTTGTGTACGGGCAGTTATCCAGCACGGCCTGGCCAATCAGGTGCCGCGCCGGCTCTATTACATTGGCCAGATGTTTCGTCATGAGCGTCCCCAGAAGGGGCGCTATCGCCAGTTCCATCAGGTCGGCGTTGAGTCCTTTGGTTTTACCGGCCCGGATATCGATGCCGAAATGATCCTGATGGGCGCGCGTCTGTGGGCCGACCTTGGTCTCGATGGCATCGAACTGCAGATCAACAGCCTCGGCCAACCGGCGGAACGCGCACTGCACCGGGCAGCCCTCGTCGCGTATTTCGAGGAGCATGCCGAGCTACTGGATGAGGACGCCAAGCGTCGTTTGTATACCAATCCGCTGCGCATTCTGGATACCAAGAATCCTGCGTTGCAGGCAATGTGCGCCGGGGCGCCCAGGTTGATCGACTATCTGGGGGCCGAGTCGCTGGCTCACTTTGAAGGCGTGCAGCGTGTCCTGCGCGATGCCGGCGTGCCATTTACGATCAACCCGCGCCTGGTGCGCGGCCTCGATTATTACAACCTGACGGTCTTCGAATGGGTGACCGACAAGCTGGGGGCGCAGGGAACGGTCTGTGCCGGCGGTCGCTACGATGGTCTGGTCGAGCAACTTGGCGGCAAATCGACGCCCGCCTGCGGGTTTGCCATGGGGGTTGAGCGCTTGGTGGCCTTGATCCGCGAATCCGGCGGCGAACCGGCGGTCCAGGCTCCCGACGTCTATCTGGTGCATCAAGGGGAGGAGGCAGCACGCCTTGCCTTCCGTGTCGCCGAGGGGTTGCGTGACCAGGGAATCAACGTCCTGCAGCATTGCGGCGGTGGTTCTTTCAAGTCGCAAATGAAGAAAGCCGACGGGAGCGGAGCAACATTTGCCGTGATCATCGGCGGCGACGAGGCTGCTACCGGCGAAGCGCAATTGAAACCCTTGCGCGAAGGTGGTGGCGAGCAGAAAAAACTGAAGGTGGATGAACTGGCTGAGGCTATCATCGGCCAATTGATCGATTCGGACGAAGAGGAATAAGCAGCATGGCGCACTACGACCTCGAAGAGCAGGAACAGCTCGACTCGCTGAAAACCTGGTGGAAAATGTATGGCAATCTGGTGACCGCCCTGGTTGCCGCTGCGGCTATTGCCGTGGTTGGCTGGCAAGGTTGGAACTGGTATCAGGGCGGACAATCAGCCAAGGCTTCGGCTATCTATGGCGTCCTCGAGCAGGCTGTGGCGGCTGGCGATGCGCAGAAGGTCAAGGCAGCCGCCGGTGAATTGGCCGAGAAGTTCGGTCGCACCCAATACGCTGCGCTGGGCGCCATGCTGGCTGCCAAACAGTCGTTCGAGGCCGGTGACTTGAAGACGGCCAAGGCCCAGTTGGCCTGGGCGGCCGATAATGCAAAAGACGAGCTGAAGGATCTGGCCCGTTTGCGTCTGGCGGCAGTCCAGCTGGACGAGAAGGCCTACGACGAAGCCATGAAGCAGGTTGAAGCAGCGCACGCTCCGCTGTTCGATGCCCGCTTCCTGGAAATGAAGGGCGACGTTCTGGCAGCGCAGGGCAAGAAGCCGGAAGCCGGCCAGGCCTATAAGGCAGCACTGGAGAAAAGCGCCGATAAACCCGGGGCTGGACGTGAACTTTTGCAACAGAAGCTCGACAGCCTTGGAGAGGCCGCATGAAATCCTTCTTCCTGCTTCCCATGCTGGCAGCCGGTAGTCTGGCATTGAGCGGTTGTACAACCGTTTCGAATGCCATCGATGCGATCAATCCTTTCGCCAGTTCGGCTCCGAAAATGATGCCTTTGCAGCCGTTCACCGCAGCAGTCGACGTCAAGACGCTCTGGAGCGTCGGAGTCGGCAAGTCGGGCGATTACGCATTTCAGCCGGCCGTCGTGGGCGATGCAATTTACGCAGCCGGGCAAGATGGAGTGATCAGGAAATTTGTCGACGGCAAGCAGATCTGGAAGATCGATGCTGGTCAGCCCTTGTCAGCCGGCGTCGGTGCCAACGAAAAAATGCTTGTTGTCGGTACGGCCAAGGGCGATGTGATTGCTTTTGCTGTAGGCGACGGCAAGCCCTTGTGGCGGGCCAAGGTGTCGAGCGAGGTGTTGTCGGTGCCGGCCGTTGGCGACGAAGGGGTGGCGGTGCGCAGTGGCGATAACCGCATCTTCCTGTTTGACGGTAATGATGGCGCCCGTAAGTGGCTGTATCAGCGGCCAATCTCCAGCCTGTCCATACGCGGCGCCGGTGCTCCGGTCTTTGCCGATCGCTATGTATTCGCCGGTTTTCCGGGTGGCAAGTTGATTGCCCTGGCCCTGAACAACGGTGCGCCAGTCTGGGAAGGGACCGTTTCGCAACCGAAGGGGGCGACCGAGGTCGATCGCATGGCCGACATCGTCGCTTCGCCAGTGGTTGACGGTCGGCAGATTTGTGCCGTTGCCTTCCAGGGGCGTATCGCCTGCTTTGACTTGGGGCAGGGCGGGGCCATGATCTGGTCGCGCGATCTGTCCTCGGCGACTGGTCTGGCGCTGGATGGCCGCTATCTGTTCGTGGCCGACGAAAAAGGCGTGGTTTACGGCCTTGATCGCCTGTCGGGCAGCGGCCTGTGGAAGCAGGATAAACTGAAAAATCGTCGGGTCAGTGCGCCGGTCGTGCGTCGCGGCCAGGTGGTCGTGGCCGACGGGGAAGGCATCCTGCATTTCCTGTCGCGCGAGGACGGTAGTTTCCTGGCTCGTCAGAAGACGGACGGGACGGCGGTCAAGACGCCGTTGCAGGCGCTGGGCAGCAGCGTTCTGGTTCAAACCAGCGGCGGAACTGTGGCCGCCATCGAGAGTCAATGAAACCAACCCTAGTTCTGGTCGGTCGACCCAATGTCGGCAAGTCCACCCTGTTCAACCGGCTGACCAAGTCGCGCGATGCGATCGTTGCCGATATGCCGGGCCTTACGCGCGACCGTCACTACGGTCATGGCAAAGTGGGGCGCAAACCCTATCTGGTGGTCGATACCGGGGGCTTCGAGCCGTTGGTCAAGGATGGCATCCTGCATGAAATGGCGCGCCAGACGGAGCAGGCAATTGCCGAAGCCGATGGGGTCATTTTCGTGGTGGACGCGCGCACCGGCTTGACGCCGCACGACAAGGAAATCGCCAATAAGCTGCGGCGTATCGATCGTCCGGTCTATGTCGCCGTTAATAAGGCCGAGGGCCTGAATCACGGCATGGTGGAGGCCGAGTTCCACGAATTGGGCCTGGGCGAACCGCATTCCATCTCTGCCTCACATGGTGAAGGGGTGCGCGGACTGCTCGAACTGGCTTTGGATGCTTTTCCTGAGCCGGAGGAGGAAGAGGAAAAGTCGGATGTACTCAAGGTTGCCATCGTCGGACGGCCCAATGTCGGCAAGTCCACGCTGATCAATACGCTGCTCGGTGAAGAGCGCGTCATCGCTTTCGATGCTCCGGGTACGACACGCGATTCGATCGAGATTGACTTCGAACGCGATGGCAAAAAATACGTGCTGGTCGATACCGCCGGGATGCGCAAGCGCGGCAAGGTCTTCGAGGCCATCGAGAAGTTCTCGGTCGTCAAGACGCTCCAGGCCATTGAGGACGCCAATGTGGTCATCCTGATGGTCGATGCACAGGCCGATGTCTCCGACCAGGATGCACATATCGCCGATTTCGTCGTGGAGTCCGGCAGGGCGCTGGTGGTCGCCGTCAATAAATGGGATGGCCTGGATGCTTATGTGCGTGAACAGACGCGCCAGACCTTGCAACGCAAGCTCAAGTTTCTCGATTTCGCCAAGTTTCATTTCATCTCGGCGCGTGAGAACGTCGGTCTGAAGAATCTCTTCAAGTCGGTCGATGCCGCTTATGCGGCCGCTATGACCAAGCTATCCACGCCGCGGCTGACGCGCGTGCTGGCCGATGCGATTGCCAAGCAGGCTCCGGCCAAGCATGGCGTGTTCCGGCCGAAGCCGCGTTATGCCCACCAAGGTGGCTCCAATCCGCCGATCATTGTCATTCACGGCAATGCGGTGGACCAGATCACCAACAGCTATCGGCGCTATCTGGAGCATACCTTCCGCGAGGCATTCCACTTGCAGGGAACACCAATGCGCATACAATTTGTCACGTCGAAGAATCCGTTTGCCGACAAGGACAAGTAGGGAGACCGCAAATTTCTTGGCGTGTGCCGGGAAATTTGGGTACATTAGGACACTCATAACAACACACATGGAGTCCACACCATGAGCAACAAAGGGCAACTTCTACAAGACCCCTTCCTCAACGCGCTGCGCCGTGAGCACGTTCCAGTTTCAATTTATCTGGTCAATGGCATCAAACTGCAGGGACAGGTCGAGTCTTTCGATCAGTACGTTGTTCTGCTGAAGAACACCGTGACTCAGATGGTGTACAAGCACGCCATCTCTACGGTAGTTCCGGCTCGCCCGGTTAACCTCCAGCAGGAACAGGCTGCAGAGTAAATCCCTTTAAGGATTGTGCCGGTCATAGTGCCGGCCTCCTTCTCCTCATTCGGAGTAGCACATGATTGAACGACCCGCCGCCGGTGAACGTGCGGTGATCGTTCAGCTCGACTTTGGTCAACCTGACCTCGAAGATGAGCTGGAGGAGGTACGACTTCTGGCCGAGTCAGCGGGAGGGATCGTTGCCGCCGAGGTGTACGGTCGGCGGCAGAGTCCTGACCCGAAAACCTTCGCCGGCAAGGGGAAGGTCGAAGAAATACGGGCGATGGTGGCTACCGGAGAGGCTGATCTGGTGATTTTCAATCACGAATTGTCGCCAGCCCAGGAGCGTAACCTCGAACGCGAACTGAAGTGTCGCGTTATCGACCGGACCAGCCTGATTCTCGATATCTTTGC
>JAYRUZ010000089.1:0-7597 GCA_041918795.1 Azonexus sp.
GTGACAGCAACTACGGCAGCATCATGAAGGAAGGCCTGTGGGAGCAGAACGTCGTGTTCTCGCAACTGCTGGCCATGTGCCCGACCATGGCGGTGACGACGAGCGGCACCAACGGCCTGGGCATGGGACTGGCGACGACGGCGGTGCTGGTCGTTTCCAATATCCTGGTTTCGCTGATCCGGCACACGGTCAGTTCGCAGGTGCGTATTCCGGTCTTCGTCGTGCTGATTGCCGGTTTGGTGACGGTGGTCGATATGGCGATGAACGCCTGGTTGCACGATCTGTACAAGGTGCTCGGCCTGTTCATCGCGCTGATCGTGGTCAATTGCGCCATCCTTGGCCGGGCCGAAGCCTTTGCCGTGAAGAACGGAGTGGTCGCCTCGGCGGTCGATGGCTTGGCCATGGGCCTGGGTTTCACCGGGGCGCTGACGGTGATCGGGCTGATCCGCGAGTTTCTCGGCGCCGGCACCTTGTTCGCCCAGGCGTCCAACCTGCTCGGACCGTCCTTCGCCTTTCTCGAAATGAAGCTGCCGGGCTATGGTGGGGCCTTGCTGATGATCCTGCCACCGGGCGGCTTCGCCATCCTCGGTTTCCTGCTGGCCGGCAAGCGGGCCATGGAGCGCCGGCTGGAGGCGCGTGCAACCGCCGGGGCGAGCGGGACGCCGGTCGCTGCCTGAATTTGAACTAGGGAGAATCGAACATGCAGATCGGCGTAGCGTATTCCGAACCGGGCAACCAGATCTGGCTCAATATCGAGGTGCCGGACGAATCGACGGTCAAGGACGCGATCGAGCGCTCGGGCATCCTCAAGCAGTTTCCGCATATCGACCTGGCGGCGCAGAAGGTGGGGGTTTTCGGCCGCCTGGTCAAGCTCGATGCGGCATTGAAGGCAGGCGACCGCGTCGAGATTTATCGCGGCATCATCGCCGATCCGGAAACCGTGCCGCGGCGCGATCTGGATGGCGACGAGTAGGACTTTAAGGATTGGGTCGGCCAATCAGGCAGATTTCGATCATTAAGGGGTAATCCGCAATTGAAAAGCCGACTGCTGCGGTGGACAATGCGGTTTTGCCAAAAATCAGGGAAGCCGGCGTTTGCCGTGCCGGCGGAATCAAAACAAATTCAAACCACATCGAGAACAGCCATGCACCGTTTCTTGCCCTTGCTTTGCCTGCTGCCGGCCTCGGCCTTCGCTGCCGGCAATCTGCCGACTGTCGGCGGGATTCCCGTCGATTTCATCCTGTTCGCGCTGACCCTGCTCGGCGTCGCGCTGTTTCACCATGCGACGCTCTACGTTGCGCTGACCGGCTTGTTCACCATCAGCCTGTACAAGATCATCTTCACCGGCTTCAAGACCGATGTCGGTGTTGCCGGCTTCTTCGGTCACCTCGGCCATGAGTGGGTGACGGTAGCCAACCTGTTCTGCCTGCTCACCGGCTTCGCACTGCTCGCCCGCCACTTCGAGAAGAGCCACGTGCCGGTCGTGCTGCCGAAATTCCTGCCGGATGACTGGAAGGGCGGGTTCGTGCTGCTGGTCATGGTCTTCGTGATTTCCAGCTTCCTCGACAACATCGCCGCCGCCCTGATCGGCGGGGCCATGGCGCACCAGTTGTTCAAGGCCAAGGTGCATATCGGTTATCTGGCCGCCATCGTCGCGGCCTCCAATGCCGGCGGTTCGGGTTCGGTGGTCGGCGATACGACGACGACCATGATGTGGATCGACGGTATCAGTCCGGTACAGGTGTTCGATGCCTACGTCGCCGCCGGCATCGCGCTGCTCATCATCGGTTATTTCGGTGCCAAGCAGCAGCATGCCTATTCGCCGATCATCAAGCATGCGCACGAACATACCAAGGTCGACTGGGGCCGCATCTTCATCGTTGCCACCATGCTGGTCTTCGCCGTCGCGACCAACATCACGATCAACGTCAAGTTTCCGGAACTGGCCGAACACTTCCCCTTCATCGGCGTCGCCGTCTGGGTGGCGATCATCCTGACCATCCCGGTGCGGCGTCATGACTGGGAATTGCTGCCGGACACGATCAAGGGTTCGATCTTCCTGCTCTCGCTGGTGCTGTGCGCCTCGATGATGCCGGTTGAAGAACTGCCGCCGGCCTCCTGGCAATCGGCCTTCGCGCTGGGCTTTGTCTCCGCCGTCTTCGACAACATCCCGCTGACCGCGCTGGCGCTGCGTCAAGGCGGTTTCGACTGGGGCTTCCTGGCCTACGCCGTGGGCTTCGGCGGTTCGATGCTGTGGTTCGGTTCGTCGGCCGGCGTCGCGCTGTCCAACATGTTCCCCGAAGCCAAGTCGGCGGCCCAGTGGCTGCGCCATGGCTGGCACGTTGCCGTGGCCTACGTCGTCGGCTTCATGGTCATGCTGGTCGTGCTCGGCTGGCACCCTGACGAAGGCCACAAGAAGGTTGCCGCGCCGGTAGCGGTCGAACAGCCGGCGGTCGCTCCGGCCCAGTAAGCGCTTTCGGACCAACCGCCGAATGGAAGGCGGGAGAACTTTGGTGTGCCGGATGTATCCTAGACATCCATGAACGCCAAATTTCTCCCGCCTTCGTCTTTTGATTCCGTGGCCGACCTGCGCTTGTCCGAACTGATCTCGGCGCTGTCGCACGCACTCGATATCACGGAGGGGCAGCCGGAAGGGCATTGCGTACGCTGTTGCTGGATCGGCATGCATATCGGCCGCCGGCTCGGCCTGGGCGACGAGGAGCTATGGGATCTCTACTACACGCTGCTGCTGAAAGACCTCGGCTGCAGCAGCAATGCGGCGCGCATCTGCGAGCTTTATCTGACCGATGATCTGAGCTTCAAGCGCGATTTCAAGACGGTTGGCGACAGCCTGCCGCAGGTGCTCAATTTCGTGCTCAAGCACACGGGCCTGAAAGCCGGTCTGGCCGAGCGCTTCCGCAGCGTGCTGACCATCATGCGCGATGGCAGCGAGATTGCTCACGAACTGATCGCGACGCGTTGCCAGCGGGGCGCGGAAATCGCCCGCCTGTTGCGCTTCCCGGAGAGTGTTTCGGCCGGCATCTACAGTCTCGACGAGCATTTCGACGGCAAGGGCAAGCCGGAAGGGCTGGCTGGCCAGGCGATTCCCCTATTTGCCCGCATTGCCTTGCTGGCGCAGGTGATCGACGTATTTCACACCGCTGGCGGCCCGCAGGCAGCGCTCGACGAAGTGATGGGCAGGGTAGGCACCTGGTTCGATCCTGCTTTGGTCCGGGTTTTCGAGGCGGTGGCCGATGATGATGCATTCTGGGCGATGCTCGCTTCGCCCGAGGTCATGTCCGCCATCCTGGCCTTGGAGCCGGCAGCGCACGTCGTGCCGCTCGATGACGATTATCTCGACGATATCGCCGCCGCCTTCGGTCAGGTGGTCGACTCGAAAAGCCCCTACACCAGCGGCCATAGCGCCCGCGTTGCCTTGTACACGGACATGATTGCCGAGAGCCTCGGCCTCGGGCCTGAGCGGCGCCGCTGGCTGAAGCGCGGGGCCTTGCTGCACGATGTAGGCAAACTCGGCGTCAGCAACAGCGTGCTCGACAAGCCGGGCAAGCTGGATGCCGATGAATGGGCCGCAGTGCAGGCGCATGCCGCTTATACCGAGGCCATCCTGTCGCGGATCGATGCCTTCGCCGAGCTGGCCCGCGTGTCAGCAGCGCACCATGAGCGGCTCGATGGCAAGGGCTATCCGCGTGGGTTGAAGGCGGAGGAGATCACGCTGGAAACCCGCATCATCACAACGGCCGACATCTTCGACGCGATCACCGCCGAACGTCCCTATCGCGGGGCGGTGCCGATCCCGAAAACACTGGAAATCATGGCTGAAAATGTCGGCACGGCCATCGACCCAGAGTGTTTCGAGGCGCTCAAACAGGCAATCGACCGCTTGCCCGAGGCTTTTTCCGGCTCATTCTCCCGGTAAAATACGCCCTTTGCTCACCGGCCTGGCCGGAATAAGGTTTTTCTGCATGACCACTGAACTCAAAGTGCCGACCGTCGGCTTCGTTTCCCTGGGATGTCCGAAGGCTTCAAGCGACGCCGAGCGCATCCTGACCAAGCTGCGCGCCGAAGGCTATGAAATTTCGCCAAGCTACGACAATTCCGACCTGGTGATCGTCAATACCTGCGGCTTCATCGACGCCGCCGTCGAGGAGTCGCTCGACGCCATCGGCGAGGCGCTCAACGAAAACGGCAAGGTCATCGTCACCGGCTGCCTTGGTGCCAAGGGCGACATCGTGCAGACGACGCATCCGTCCGTGCTCGCCGTGACCGGCCCGCACGCGGCCGACGAAGTGATGGGCTATGTGCATGAGCACTTGCCCAAGCCGCACGATCCCTATACCGACCTGGTGCCGCCGCAGGGTGTGCGCCTGACGCCGGATCACTTCGCCTACCTGAAGATTTCCGAAGGCTGCAACCACAGCTGCACCTTCTGCATCATCCCGTCGCTGCGCGGTCCGCTGGTATCGCGCCCGGTCGGCGACGTGCTGGCCGAAGCCGAAAGCCTGGCCCGCGCCGGCGTCAAGGAACTGCTGGTCATTTCGCAGGACACCTCGGCCTACGGCGTCGATCTGAAATACCGCACCGGTTTCTGGGGTGGCAAGCCGGTCAAGACCCGCCTGAAGGAGCTGTGCGAGGCCATGGCCCAGTTCGGCATCTGGGTCCGTCTGCACTACGTTTATCCCTACCCGTCGGTCGATGACGTGATTCCGCTGATGGCCGAAGGCAAGATCCTGCCTTACCTCGATGTGCCGTTCCAGCACGCCAGCCCGAAGATTCTGAAGGCGATGAAGCGTCCGGCCTCGGCCGAGAACACGCTGGAACGCATCCGCAAGTGGCGCGAGATCTGCCCGGAAATCGTCATCCGCTCGACCTTCATCACCGGTTTCCCCGGCGAGACGGACGAGGACTTCGACATGCTCATCCAGTTCCTCGAAGATGCCCAGCTCGACCGCGTCGGCGCTTTCGCCTACTCGCCGGTCGAAGGCGCGGCGGCCAATGATCTGGGCCTGCTGCTGCCGGAAGACGTGCGCGAGGATCGCCGCCGCTGGCTGATGCAGGTGCAGGAAGACATCTCGGCCGACAAGCTGGCCGCCAAGATCGACAGCGTGATCGAAGTGCTGGTCGACGAGGTCGATGAAGAAGGCACTATCGCCCGCTCCAAGGCCGATGCGCCCGAGATCGACGGGCTGGTTTATATCGACGGCCACTTCGATGCCCAGCCGGGTGACTTCCTGCAGGTCAAGGTCATCGACGCCGACCACCATGACCTCTACGCCAAGATCGCCTGATCTGATTGAGGTGCTGGCCGGCATCGTCGGCACCGCTCAGGTGCTGACCGAGCCGGCCGATCTTGCGCCTTATCTGACCGACTGGCGCGGGCGTTACCGTGGTGTCGCGCAATGCGTCGTGCGGCCGGGCAATGCCGAAGAAGTGGCAGCGGTGGTCAAGGCCTGCGTCTCTGCCGGTGCGCCCATCGTGCCGCAGGGCGGCAACACCAGCCTGTGCGGCGCGGCGACGCCGGATGAGGCGGGCAGGGCGGTGGTCGTCACGCTTAGCCGCCTGAACCGCATTGCTGCGGTGGACACTGAAAACAACACGATTTCCGTCGAAGCCGGCTGCACGCTGGCGCAGGTACAGGAAGCGGCGCGCGCCGCCGGGCGGCTCTTTCCGCTCGCCCTGGCCTCCGAGGGCACCTGCCAGATCGGCGGCAACCTGTCGACCAACGCCGGCGGCGTGCAGGTGTTGCGTTACGGCAATACGCGCGAATTGACGCTCGGGCTGGAAGTGGTACTGCCCAACGGCGAACTGTGGAACGGCCTGCGCGGCCTGCGCAAGGACAACACCGGCTACGACCTGAAGCAGCTGTTCATCGGTGCCGAAGGCACGCTCGGCATCATCACCGGTGCCGTCTTGAAGCTCTTTCCGCTGCCGCAGCGGCAGACGACCTGCTGGTTGAACGTCGAAAATCCGACTGCTGCGGTGCACCTGCTCAATCGGGCAAAAACCAGGTTCGATGCCCAACTGACCGCTTTCGAGCTGATTTCCGAGCCGGCGCTTGGCCTGGTGTTGAAAAACATTCCCGCCACCCAACGGCCGACGGCGAGCAGCTCCTGGTACGTGCTGGCCGAGTTTTCCGATGCCGAGCCGGCGGCGGTCGAGGCCTGGCTGGCCGAGCGGCTGGAAGCGGGCGAAGTGAGCGATGGTGCTATCGCCCAAACCGGCGAGCAGGCGAAGAAACTGTGGGCGCTGCGCGAGAACATTTCTGAGGCGCAGAAGATCGAAGGCATCTCGATCAAGCACGACATTGCCGTGCCAGTGTCGAAGATTCCGGAATTCCTGGCGCGGGCCGATGCGGAACTGGGCGCGGCTTTTCCCGGCATTCGCGTGGTCGCCTTCGGCCACGTCGGCGACGGCAACCTGCATTACAACCTGTCCAAGCCGGATGCCCAGGACAACAGCGCTTTCATCGCCCTGCAGCCGGCCGTGCATCGACGCGTGCACGACATCGTGCAGGCGCTGAACGGCTCGATCTCGGCGGAACACGGTCTCGGCCAGTTGAAGCGCGAGGAAATCCTGCGCTACAAATCGCCGGTGGAAATGGCGCTGATGCGCTCGCTCAAGCAGGCCCTTGACCCGCTGGGCCTGATGAATCCAGGCAAGGTTCTTTAAGCCGGCTTTGCCGCTGCATGAGGCAGCGGCAAACGCAATGGCTTAGTTGAGCGCCTTGCCTTCGCTGTCGGCGAAGATGGCGGTGACGTCTTCCGGGCTGAAGCGGTAGTCGCGGTTGCAGATATCGTCGCGGATCAGGATTTCGCCGTGTTCGGCGACGATGGCCTCGGCGTCGTGGCGCCCCAGGCTACGGATCATGTCGCGTACCTTGTCCCAATCTTCCGGGCAGTGATAAACGACCGGTTGCGGGTCGTAGACGCGGATGCCGTGCTGCTCCCTGTCTTCGTGGAATAGCCGGGTAAGCAGGCTTTCGGCGTCGAGGTCGAGCAGTTCCTCGTCCTTGACCGTGCTGGCCAGGTGGGTGATGCGGTTCCAGGCGTCGGCGTCGCGCAGGTCGGCATCCGGCATCTTCTGCAGGAACAGGCAGGCGGCCGCGTTGTCGTTGGCGGCCAGGAACAGGCGGGAGGCCTGCTGCTCGGATTGCTCCAGGTAATGCTCGAAAATGGCTGAAGTGGAATCACCGACCAGCGGCACGTAGCTCTGATAAGGCTGGCGCGCCGTCGGCAGGTCGAGGCTGAGCATCAACTGCCCACCCTGGTGGGCGCCGAGCAGTTCGGGCACCGGGGCCGCCAGCACGACCGGGTTGCTGCGCGCCATGCCGCGCATTTGCAGCTGCTCGTTGCAGTCCATGACCAGCAACTGGACCGGGCCGTTGCCGCGCACCTGGAAGGTCAGGCGGCCGGGCTGCTTCAATTGGGCAGCGATCAGCGCCGTGACGCTGGCCATTTCACCGAGCAGGCGGGCGACCGTCGGCTGGTAATCGCGGCCGGCCTGCATCTGCTGCCAGGTATCGCCGAGATGGACGACGGCGCCCCGGATGTCGAGGTGCTCGAACAGGAAGCGGCGAACG
>JAYRUZ010000090.1:0-7582 GCA_041918795.1 Azonexus sp.
CCAGGTGGCCACTCGGCGCCGATTTGACACTGACGCACAACGACCATGCTGGCGTCGGCACCCTCGAACTGCTCGACAAGCAAGGCCGCATCGGCTGCTGGCGTTACACGCTGGGCCGCAACCTGACCGCACTGCGTGTCATCGCGGAGTTCGACCTGCATCGCGATAGCCTGGTCAGCGGCCAGCCGGTGGCTCGCCCGGAGGAAGATGTCTGCCCGAAATGCAAGGCGCCGATCCCGCCGGGCGAAGACGAATGCCCGATCTGCAACCGTGAATCGACCGTCGCCCCGTCGACCTGGACGCTGTTCCGCCTGTGGCGCTTCGCACGCCCATACAAGGGCCAACTGCTCCTGGGATTTGGCCTGACCCTGGCGTCCACCGCAGCAACGCTGGTTCCGCCCTACCTGACCATGCCGCTGATGGACAACGTGCTGATCCCGTTCCAGAACGGCAAGCCCATCGACTGGCCACTGGTCGCCCTCTATCTCGGCGGCCTGCTCGGCGCCGCTGCCCTGGCCTGGGTGCTGGGCTGGATTCGCACCTATATCCTGTCGCTGGTTTCCGAACGCATCGGCCGTGACCTGCGCACCCAGACCTATGACCACCTGCTCGGCCTGTCGCTCGAGTATTTTGGCGGCAAACGTACCGGCGACCTGATGGCGCGCATCGGCAACGAAACCGACCGTATCAACATCTTCCTGTCGCTCGATCTGCTCAACTTCGCCACCGACGTCCTGATGATCGCCATGACGGCGGTCATCCTGTTCTCGATCAACCCGTGGCTGGCGCTGGTCACATTGATTCCGCTGCCCATCATCGGCTGGCTGATCCACTTCGTGCGCGAGAAGCTGCGCACTGGCTTCGAGAAAATCGACCGCGTCTGGGCCGAAGTGACCAACGTGCTGGCTGACACCATCCCCGGCATTCGCGTGGTCAAGGCCTTTGCCCAGGAAAAGCGTGAAGGCGACCGCTTCCGCGCCGCCAACGAGCACAACCTGGCGATGAACGACAAGCTGAACAAGACCTGGTCGCTGTTCACGCCCACCGTCACGCTACTGACCGAAGTCGGCCTGCTCGTCGTCTGGGTTTTCGGCATCTGGCAGATTTCCAAGGGGAACAGCTCGGTCGGCGTGCTGACCGCCTTCCTCGCCTATATCGGCCGCTTCTACACCCGCCTCGACTCGATGAGCCGTATTGTTTCGGCAACGCAGCGCGCCGCCTCCTCGACCAAACGCATCTTCGACATTCTCGACCACGTTTCCAGCGTTCCCGAACCGACCAACCCGGTGCATCTATCGAAAGTCACCGGTGAAATCGAACTGAAGAAGGCTGGTTTCCGCTACGGCACGCGCGCCGTGACCAAAGACGTCGACCTGGTCATCAAGCCGGGCGAGATGATCGGCCTGGTCGGCCACTCCGGCTCGGGCAAATCCACACTGGTCAACCTGATCTGCCGCTTCTACGACGTCAGCGAAGGGCAGGTGCTGATCGACGGCGTCGATGTCCGTTCCGTACCGGTCGCCGAATTCCGCCAGCACATCGGCCTGGTGCTGCAGGAGCCTTTCCTGTTCTTCGGCACCATCGCCGACAACATCGCCTACGGCAAACCCAATGCGACACGTCAGGAAATCATCGCCGCTGCCCGTGCCGCCCACGCCCACGAATTCATCCTGCGCCTGCCGCACGGCTACGACTCGCTGGTCGGCGAGCGTGGCCAGGGGCTATCCGGTGGCGAGCGCCAGCGCATCTCGATTGCCCGTGCACTGTTGATCGATCCGCGCATCCTGATCCTCGACGAGGCGACGTCTGCGGTGGACACCGAAACCGAGAAGGAAATCCAGAAGGCGCTCGACAACCTGGTCAAGGGCCGTACCACCATTGCCATCGCCCACCGCCTGTCCACGCTGCGCAAGGCCGACCGCCTGGTGGTGATGGATCGCGGCCGCATCGTCGAGATCGGCAACCACGACCAGTTGATGGACGCCGAAGGCCATTACTACAAACTCTACATGGCACAGGCACGCAACGTCGATACCGAAGACAACCTGCCCCGCGCGCCCGAACTGCCCAAAGCCCACGCCGAGTGACCGCCATGTCCAACGTCGATTTCAAACTGCAACGCGACAGCTACGGTCGCCTGGTCCTGACCACCGCCAACGGCGAACAACATGTCGGCGTCACGCCGGTACGCGCCTTTCCGATTGCCGGGCCGGACGAAGGTCTCTCCCTGATCAATTTCGAGGGCCACGAAGTGGGCTGGGCCGAGCGCTTGGGTGATCTGCCGGACGAGATTCGCGACCTGATCGAAGCCGACCTGGCCAGCCGCGAGTTCGTGCCCGAGATCAACCGGATCGCCAGTGTTTCCAGCTTTGCCTGCCCGAGTACCTGGCAGGTGGAAACCAATCGCGGGCAAACCGAGCTGATCCTGAAGGGGGAGGAAGACATCCGCCGCCTGTCGCAAACGCGCCTGCTGATCGCCGACAGTAACGGCATCCAGTTCCTGGTGCGCGACCTGAGTCAACTCGACCGCCAAAGCCGCAAGCTGCTCGACCGCTTCCTGTAACGGCGTTGCTGTAACGGCGCGTCCCGTTTTGTGACAATTTTGCACAGCGGTCAGCCGCAAACGGGATGAAAACGTTAATAATGCTGGAATAACCTCTTGATCACCGCCGGCCATCGCGCCATAGCAGAGAGCATGAAAAGACAAGACATCGTTTTCAAGGACTCGATCTCCCTGAAGGGGCCGAGTATCTGGACCTACCCGCCGTGTATCGAAACCTGGATCGACATCGGCGAGCTGGAAGACTACCCCTCCGACAAGATCCCCGGACTCTACGAGCGGCTCGAAGCCTGGCTACCCGGCCTGATCGAACACCGCTGCAACTACGACGAACGGGGCGGTTTCCTGCGTCGACTGAAGGAAGGCACCTGGACCGGTCACATCCTGGAGCACGTCGTCCTCGAATTGATGACCCTGGCCGGATTGCCCGACGGTTTTGGCCGGACGCGTGAAACCACGACACGCGGCGTCTATAAGCTGGTGGTCAGCAATTTCCACGAGGAATGCACGCGCCTGGCCCTGGAGCTTGGCCGCGAGCTGTTGCTTGCCGCCATCCACAACGACCCGTTCGACCTGAGCGAGGCGATCAAGCCGCTGCGCCGCAAGGTGGACCGCAAGTACCTGGGCCCCTCGACCGCCGCCATCGTCAATGCTGCCGAAGCGCGCAAGATCCCGCATATTCGCCTGCTCGACGACGGCAACCTGGTCCAACTCGGCTACGGCGCCGCCATGCGCCGCATCTGGACGGCCGAAACCGACAGCACCAGCGCCATCGCCGAAACCATCTCGCGCGACAAGGATCTGACCAAGACATTGATTTCATCGGTCGGCGTGCCGGTGCCGGAAGGCCGTGAAGTCGATAACGCCGACGATGCCTGCGAAGCGGCGGAAGATATCGGCTACCCGGTCGTCGTCAAGCCGACCGACGGCAACCATGGTCGCGGCGTGTTCATCGACCTGACCACCGCCGAAGACGTGCGCAAAGCCTACGCCATCGCCACCGAAGAAGGCTCCGGCGTTCTGGTCGAGCGCTCGATCCCCGGCATCGAACACCGCCTGCTGGTCATCGGTGGCAAGCTGGTCGCCGCCAATCGCAGCGACCTGATCACGGTGACCGGCGACGGCAAGTTGAGCGTCCAGGCGCTGATCGACACCCAGGTCAACACCGATCCGCGACGCGGCAATACCGAACTGCACCCCCTGTCGATCATCAAGATCGACACCGCCGCCAAGATCGAACTGGAGCGCCAGGGCCTGACCGGCGAGGCCGTGCCCGCCGCCGGCCGCGAAGTGCTGATCCAGCGCAACGCCAACCACGCCTTCGACTGTACCGACGAAGTCCATCCCGAAACCGCCGCCATCGCTTCGCTGGCTGCGCGCGTGGTCGGACTCGACATCGCCGGCATCGACCTGGTGTGCAGGGACATCTCGCAACCATTGGCCGCCCAAGGTGGCGCCATCGTCGAAGTCAATGCCGGCCCCAGCCTGCTGATGCACATCAAGCCGGGCGTCGGCAAGCCGCGCCCGGTCGGCCAGGCCATCGTCGACAACCTGTTCGCCGCCAACAAGAGTGGCCGCGTCCCACTGGTCGGCGTCACCGGCACCCACGGCAAGACCGCCGTCGCCAAGATCGTTGCCCACATGCTCTTCCTGTCCGGTGCCTATACCGGCCTGGCCTGCAGCGACGGCCTGTACCTGAACCGCCGCCAGGTCCAGAAGACCAGTGCCGCCAACTGGGCCGCCGGCCATCGCCTGTTGCTCAACCGGGCGGTCGAGGCCGCGGTCATCGAAAATGGCGCCGAAGTCATCCTCGGCGAAGGCTTTGCCTACGACCGCTGCTCGGTCGGCGTCATCACCAACATAGACCCGACCGGCGAAGACCTGTCGCGCTGGGACGTCCAGCCGACCGGCGGCGAGTACTACACGACACATCGTTCGATCTACCGGACGCAGGTCGATGTCGTGCTGCCCTCAGGCTATGCCGTGATCAATGCCGCCGATGCACTGGCGGCCGAGATGGCCGAACTGTGCGACGGCGAGGTCATCTTCTTCACCGCCGACCCTTCCTGCCTCAAGCTGGCCGAGCACTTTGCCGCCGGCAAGCGCGGCGTGACCGTGGCCGACGGTCGCATCATCCTGCGTACTGGTGCCGACGAAATCCGCATCTGCCGCCTCGGCGACGTACCTGCCATCGGCAAGACGAAGAAGCCGGAAGATATCGCCAATGTGTTGGCCGCCGTAGCTACCGGCTGGGCTCTGGGCTTGACCCAGGAAGTCATCGCCACCGGCGTCAAGACTTTCGGCCTCGACCTGCCAGATCCGGAAGCCCTGTTGCCCATCATGGCCAAGAAGCCGCTCGGTGCGGCACTCCAGAAATAACTAGGAACATCGCGTCATGGACGTTTCCCGCATTCGTGCCCTGCGCGGCCCCAACCTGTGGAGCCGCCACACCGCCATCCAGGCCATCGTCACCTGCGAAGGCGCCGAAGTCGCCATCGCCGACCTGCCCGGCTTCGAAGCCCGCCTGCGCGAGCGCTTCCCAGAACTGGGCGACCTGATCCCCTCGGATCATCTCGACACGGTCTCGGTCGCTCATGCCCTTGAATTCTGTGCTCTCGGCCTGCAAGCCCAGGCCGGCTGCCCGGTTACTTTCAGCCGGACCACGCAAACGGTCGATGCCGGTGTTTACCAGGTCGTCGTCGAGTATTCCGAGGAAGATGTCGGTCGCCTGGCCTTCGAACGTGCCGAGCAGTTGTGCCTCGCCGCGTTGAACGACCTCCCGTTCGATCTCGACGGCACTTTGAAAGAACTGCGCGACCTCGACGAGGACATCCGCCTCGGCCCCTCGACCGGCTCCATCGTCTCCGCCGCCGTGGCCCGTGGTATTCCCTTCCGTCGCCTGACCCAGGGCAGCCTGGTCCAGTTCGGCTGGGGCAGCAAGCAGAAGCGAATCCAGGCGGCAGAAACCAGCTTTACCAGTGCCATTGCCGAATCGATCGCCCAGGACAAGGAACTGACCAAGAAGCTGCTGCATGCCGCGGGCGTTGCCGTCCCCATCGGCCGTCCGGTCGACGATGAAGACGACGCCTGGAAAGCCGCCCAGGAAATCGGCCTGCCGGTCGTGGTCAAGCCGCAGGATGGTAACCAGGGCAAGGGCATCTCGGTCAACCTGACCAGCGAAGAACAGGTGCGCAAAGCCTACCAGGTGGCCGTTTCATTCTTCGACGACATCATGGTCGAGAAGTACCTGCCCGGCCACGACTGGCGCGTTCTGGTCATCGGCGACAAGCTGATCGCTGCCGCCCGCCGCGACCCGCCGCTGGTCATCGGCGACGGCAAGCATACGGTGCGCGAGCTGGTCGATATCGTGAACAGCGACCCGCGCCGCTCCGACGGCCATGCTACCTCGCTGACCAAGATTCGTTTCGACGACATCGCCATTGCTCGCCTGGCCGAGCAGGGCTTCACCGCCGAGACGGTGCCCGCCCGCGGTGCACGTGTCGTTTTGCGCAATAATGCCAACCTGTCGACCGGTGGCACCGCTACCGACGTCACCGACGACGTCCACCCCGATCTGGCCGCCGCGGCGGTAACTGCGGCGCAAACCGTCGGCCTCGATATCGCCGGTATCGACGTGGTTTGCGACACCATCCTGAAACCGCTCGAAGATCAAGGCGGCGGCATCGTCGAAGTCAATGCCGCCCCCGGCCTGCGCATGCACCTCGATCCCTCCTTCGGCAAGGGCCGCGATGTCGGCAAGGCCATCGTCGACATGATGTTCCCCAATGGCGACAACGCGCGCATTCCCATCGTCGCCATCGCCGGCACCAACGGCAAGACGACGACCAGCCGCCTGATCGGCCGCATTTTCGAAAGCAACAATCAACGCGTCGGCATGACCAGTACCGATGGCGTCTATATCGAAGGCCGCCAGATCGACAACGGCGACTGCTCCGGCCCGCGCAGTGCGCGCAATGTGCTGATGCACCCGGACGTCGATGCTGCGGTGTTCGAAACGGCCCGTGGCGGCGTCCTGCGCGAAGGCCTGGGCTTCGACATGTGCGATGTGGCTGTCGTCACCAATATCGGCATCGGCGACCACCTCGGTCTCAACTACATCACGACAGTCGACGAACTGGCGGTGGTCAAGCGCGTCATCGTCGAGAATGTTTCGCCGCGCGGCGCCGCCGTGCTCAACGCCGCCGACCCCCAGGTCACACGCATGGCAGCGCACTGCCCGGGCAACGTCATTTTCTTCGCCCGCGACAAGGCCAATCCGGTTCTCGCCACCCACAAGGCGCAGGGCAAGCGCGTCGCCTATGCCGAAACGGATGGCATCGTCTTCCAGGAGGGCCGCAAGGCGCACCGCATCCCGTTCTCGGCCATTCCGCTGACCCGTAACGGCAGCGTCGGCTTCCAGGTGGAAAACGCCATGGCTGCCTCGGCCGCTGCCTGGGCCCTGGGTATCGACTGGGCCGTTATCGAAAAGGCGCTGACCGGCTTCGTCAGCGATGCCTCCACTGCCCCAGGACGCTTCAATGTCTTCGACTACAAGGGCGCCACGCTGATCGCCGACTACGGCCATAACCCGGACGCCATGCAGGCCTTGGTCCAGGCAGTCGATGGCATGCCCGGCATTCGTCGCTCGGTGGTCATCAGCGGTGCCGGCGATCGCCGTGACGAGGATATCCGCCAGCAAACCGAAATTCTCGGCGCGGCTTTCGATGATGCCATTCTTTACCAGGACGCCTGCCAGCGCGGTCGTGAAGACGGCGAAGTAATCGGCCTGCTCCGCAGCGGGCTGAAGGATGCCAAGCGCACCAAGCGCATCGACGAGATCACCGGCGAGTTCAAGGCCATCGATCTGGCGCTCAGCCGCCTGCAGCACGGCGACCTGTGCCTGATCCTGATCGACCAGGTTGAAGAGGCGCTGGCCCATATCAACCAGCGCATTGCCGAAGCCAAAGCGTAACCGGCTGGCACGCGAATAAAAAAAGGAAGCCCGAGGGCTTCCTTTTTTTT
>JAYRUZ010000091.1:0-7551 GCA_041918795.1 Azonexus sp.
GCCACCAGTCGTCGAGGCGATAGCGCTGGTGCAGGGCACCGACGCGCAGCAGATCGTTCTGGCCGAGATTGATTTCTCCCTTGGCCGAGAAGCCGGTGGTCTTGCTCGCGGTGTACATCGGCATGCCGGTGGCGCAGGTAGTTCCGATCGGCGAGCAGGGGATACCGTTTAGGGCACCGGCGCCGCCCGACGCGGAGCCGTACCAGAAACGCTTGTCGGCGCCGAAGTCCATCCGGTGATCGACTTCCTCGTGGTAGGCGCGGGCTTCGAAATTGCCCCAGTCGAACTGGCCGAGGTAGCGCAGGTTGAAGCGCTTTTGCTCATTGTCGAGCATATCCATGCGCTGGTTCGGGTAAAGCTGTTCGGGCATCGTCTGGTAGCCGGCCTTGGCTTCCACCAGATGGTTGCCGCCCTGGATGGCGAAACCCAACGTATGAGTCTGTGTTTCGTAGGCGCTGGAGCCGACTTCGTCCTTGCTCAGCGTATGGCCGAGGCGGCCGGTCGCGGTCGTGCTCTTGAAATCCTTGGCGGCTTTGTAGTTGTCGGACTGGGCAGTGGCACCGGTGTAGGTGACGCTGAGATTTTCAGTTGCCATGGTAGCCGACAGATTGCCGCCAAAGGCGTCGCCATTGCTGCGATAGAAGGTGCCGATTTCACCTTCGGTCAGCAGCCCTTGGCCGGGGGCGGCGAACTTGGGGGCGGCCGTTTCGGCGACGATGCTGCCGCCGATGCTGTCGCCACCGACACTGACCGGCGTGACGCCAGCGTAGACGGTGAGCTTCTTGGTGTTGCTCGGATCGAGATAACCGAGCGGCGGGTTCATGTGATTCGGGCAGGAGGCGATGAAATCCATGCCATCGACCGAGATGCGCAGGCGGTCGTCAGCCAGGCCGTGGATTGCCGGCAGGCTGGTCGTGCCGCCGGCGCCGTACAGGCTGACACCGGGAACGTCGCGCAACAGGCTGGCGGCATCGCTGGTTGCGGCACGCAAGGATTGCAGCTGGTTGTCACCGAGTGGGGTATTGGCCGGAATGGCGCTTTCCTTGTTGGCGCGGACGACGACGTCGCCGAGAGTCGGTGTTGCCGGATCCGCGGCGTGTACGAAGGCAATGCCGCTAAAAGCCAGCGCCATGGCCGCTGAGATCGGCCGCAAACTGTTCCCCATCGAATTCTCCCTAAGTATTAGCGTTTTCTAAGGCTCGGGATTGTCGAGGACTGACGCTGAACAGGGAATGCGACAAATTGTCGCGCGACAATTTGTCTAATTCCTTTGGGGGGCGCTTGGCGCTAGGGTGGCAGGCCAGTTTTCGCGGAGGTCGCCATGATCCGAATTTTTCTCTCTTTGTTCCTGCTGGTCTGGTTTTCAGCAGCCGGTGCGGCACCGTCGCTGGCTGAAGAGATGTTCCAGGCGGCCCGTCTGCACCGGGCCGGCGAGACGGACAAGGCCGTCGCCATCTGGCAGCGTCGGGCGGCTGAGGGGCAGGCCGATGCAGCCTACAACCTGGCAGTCATCCACCATTACGGCGATGGGGTGGCGCTCGATTACGCCGCGGCCATGCGCTGGTATCGGATGGCGGCCGAGGCCGGCGACAAGCCGGCGCAGTTCCAGATCGGCCTGATGTACCAGACCGGGCAGGGCGTCACGGCCGATCCGGCGGAGGCGCATCGCTGGTTCACCCGCCATCTGCAGCATCACCTGCACCACGAGCACGACCCCAAGATGGTGGCCTGGCGCCAGCAGGCGCTGGCTTTGATCGAGGAGCGCGACCGCCGGGAACAACTGGTGGCGCAGCGCCAGAATGGGGCTCTGGTGCTGGCCGATCTGCGTCGGCGGGCCGGCTTGGCGGTGGCGCCGAGCTTGGCTAGTGCAACGTCGGAACATAGCCAGCGCTGAACGGTTTTTGCCCTTTTCGGGCAGTGCACCGCAGCAGTCGGCCCTGAACGGGTCAGACGTGGCGCAGTAGCGTCGAGATGACGTTGTCGGCGCGGAAAGGCTTGGCGATGAAGTCGTCCATGCCGGCGGCCAGGCATTCCTCGCGATCTTCGGCCATGGCGTTGGCGGTCAGCGCGATGATCGGCAGGCAGGCGACCTTGCCTTGTACGTGCATGATGCGCAGCCGGCGGGTGGCTTCCAGGCCATCCATTTCCGGCATCTGCATGTCCATCAGGATGACATCGAAAATTTGCCGGGTGGCCGCTTCCAGGGCTTCGAGACCGTTGTTGGCGGTGGTGACCTCGCAGCCGTAACGGGCCAATAGTTTTTCGGCAATCTTCTGGTTAACCGGCGTGTCTTCGACCAGCAATACGCGCTTGCCGAAGAGCCGGCGCTGCGCCTCGGTCTGATCCAGAGCGGCCGTGCGATCGGCCTGCTTGCTCGCGGTGGCCAGCGTGAGTTCTACGTCGAAGCGGGTGCCGTGGCCGGGGTTGCTGCCGACCTGGATCGAACCGTGCATCAATTCGGTCAGGCGGGCGACGATGCTCAGCCCGAGGCCGGTGCCGCCGTAGCGCCGGGTGGTCGAGTTCTCGGCCTGGGCGAAGGGGTCGAAGATGCTGTCGAGCTTGTCGGCCGGGATGCCGATGCCGGTATCGCTGACGGAGAACCTTACCTTGCGCTTGCCTTGTGCATCGGGCTCGGCGTCGCAACTGGCGTGGATGGACACCTCGCCGCGTTCGGTGAACTTGATGGCGTTCGACACCAGGTTGTTCAGGATCTGCTGGATCCGCACCGGATCGCCGGCCAGATTGTCCGGCAGTGGGGTTTCGGCCTGCCAGTAGAGGCGCAGGCCCTTGCTTTCGGCAGCGATCGAATGGAGGGCGACGACCGCGTCGAGTTGCTGGGCGAGCGATAGCGGGATGGTTTCCAGGCCGAGTTGGCCGGCGTCGATCTTGGAGAAATCGAGGATGTCGTTGAGGACGCGCAGCAGGTTGTCGCCGGAAGACTTCACCCAGGTCAGGTATTCGCGCTGCTCGGCGGTCAACTCGGTGGCCAGCGCCAGATCGGTCATGCCGAGGATGCCGTTCATCGGGGTGCGAATCTCGTGGCTCATCGTCGCCAGGAAGGCTGCCTTGGCCTTGGCGCCGGCTTCGGCGGCCTTGACCAGTTCGACCTGCTGGGCGTGCGCTTCGGTCAGTTCGGCCACCCGCTCGGCGATGGCGCGCGACATGGCGTTGAAGGTAATGCCCAGGCGCCCGATCTCGTCGCTACCCTCGTGCACCGGGGGTGGCGTCAGGTTGCCGGCACGCACGGCCTCGCTGGCGCGGGCCAGTTCGCCGAGATGCCGGGTCAGGAAGTAGCCGAGCAGGCCCATCAGGCCGCCGGAGAGCAGGATTTCAATGGCCGCGATGCCGATACCCTGGGTGAATAGCTGGGCGTGGGCAGTGCGGATTTGCGACAGGTCGAGCCCGAGGTGCAGGGTGCCGAGCTTTTGCCCGTAGCTGACGATGGGCGTGGCGATGTCGTAACGTGGCTTCTGTTTCTCGTCGTCGAAGATATTCAGTTGCGCATCGGGGGGCGGCAACGGCATCGAAGCGGGCCAGCCGCTGCTGGCCAGCCGTTTGCCGTCATTGCCGGAGAGCGCTAGATAGACGATGCCGCCGACCGCCGCACTTTCATCGAGTACGGCCTGCACCGTCGCATAGTCGCGCTGGGCGAGTGGAGCAACGATGGCGGCCGAGAGGACCGGAACGATCTCCTCCACATGCGTCTGCGCCTGCCGCCCCATGTGCTCGGTCAACAGGCGCAGGCTGTTGGTGACGAGCAGGGTCAGCATGACCGCCTCGACGACGATGGCGACCGTCAGCAGGCGGCCGCGCACCGAACGCAGCGGAGAAAACCATTCGCCCATTTATTTTCCGAGCACGACTTGCCGGGTCTCGGCGGTGTACGGGTCCATCGCCTCAAGTTCGCGCGGCTTCAGCTTGCGGTAGCCGTCAAGCTTGTTCTGTTCGAAGTATTGCCGCCCTTCCGGCGAGGCGGCAAAGGCCCACAGGGCCTTGTCGATGTTGTTCAGCCGGCTGGTCCAGCGTTTGTTCAGCATATAGACGCGGCCGGCCATCGATTCGCTCTCGGCCAGGATGCGCAGCTGGTCGCGCTGATCGGTCGGCAGCTTCTGATAATTGGCCAGGGAGGTGAACGCAGCGCTCGCTTCACCGGAGAGCACCTGGCGACTGATACTGTCCGCCGCCGAGACGAAGCGCACATTCACCTCGGAAACCTTCTGGGTCTTCAACCAGTGCAGGCCCCACAGCGTGACCAGCGAGCTTGGCGACAGACCCAGCACCGTCGTTCCTTTCAGGTCGGCCGGGCCGCGAATCTTGCTGTCCTTGGGCACCAGGGCAACCGCCTTGAAATCGGCCTGATAGGTGAGCAGCGGCAGGTAGCCGGCATCGGTCTGATAGAGGCGGGCCTGGTGGCCGGTGGTGATGGCCAGGTCGTATTCCTGGTTCAGCGCACGCTTGGCGAACTCGGTGAAATCGGGGGCGGTCTGCACCTCGACCGGTTGCTTCAGGGTCGCTTCAAGATATCGGCGTAGCGGCTGGTACATCTCGAGAATGACCCGCGCACTGGTGTGGGGTGCGACGCCGAGCACGAAAGGGGCTGGCTCGGAGGCACCCGCCGGCAGCCCGGCAAAAGCCAGCAAAATACCCCATGCGTAACGCAGGAAAATGCGTCGCATGCTTTTCTCCCAAAAACTTATATTTTTATAGTTTTTGCTTAATTATTCAATTTGTCCAGCGCTTCCTGCAGCTTGCCCGGTTCATCGAGGCGCAGAATCTTGCGGACAATCGGCGCCAGTTCGCTGGCATCCGATTTGAGCACCCGGTTCTTGACCTTGAGAATTTGCGCCGGGTGCATGGAGAAAGTACGCAGGCCCATGCCGAGCAATAGCCGGGTCAGGTGTGGATCGCCGGCCATCTCACCGCAGACCGAGACCGGGATGTCGGCCTTCTCGGCACTGCTGATGGTATGGGCCAGCAGCATCAGCACGGCCGGGTGCAGCGGATCATAGAGGTTGGCCACCTGTTCGTCGGAGCGGTCGATGGCCAGCGTGTACTGGATCAGGTCGTTGGTGCCGATCGACAGGAAGTCGAGGCGCCGCAGGAAAAGGCCGACCGCCAGCGCTGCCGCCGGAATCTCGATCATGCCGCCGACCTGGATGTTTTCGTCGAAGGCGATTTTCTCGCCGCGCAGGCTGGATTTGGCCTGTTCGACCGCGGCCAGGGTCTGGTCGATCTCGTGCGCATGGGCCAGCATCGGTACCAGGATTTTCGCCGGACCGTGTTTGGAGGCGCGCAGGATGGCACGCAACTGGGTCTGGAACATTTTCGGCTCGGCCAGCGACAGCCGAATGGCCCGGCGGCCGAGCGCCGGATTGGTCTTGACCCGATCGCCGGCGCTGGCTTCCGGATTCAGGTCCTTGTCGGCACCGAGGTCGAAGGTGCGGATGGTGACGGGCCGGCCGCCCATGCCCTTGATCACCTTCTTGTAGGCTTCGTACTGCTCGTTTTCGTCCGGCATGTCGCCGCGGTCGAGAAAGAGGAATTCGGTACGGAACAGGCCGACGCCTTCGGCCCCGGATTCGAGGGCGACCGGCACGTCGCCCGGTAGCTCGATATTGGCCTGGAGCTGAACCTCGACGCCGTCGATGGTTTCCGACTTGGCGGTCTTCAAGCGCTTGAGCTTGGTTTTTTCCAGCTCGATCTGCTCCTTGCGGAGCTGGTATTCCTCAAGAACGCGCGGATCGGGATTGACGATGACGACGCCGCGCAAGCCGTCCACGATCAGCTGCTCGCCATCGCGGATCATGGCGCGGGCGCTTTCCAGGCCGAGCACGGAGGGCAGCGCCATGCTGCGGGCGAGGATCGCCGTGTGCGAGGTGGCACCGCCGACGTCACAGATGAAGGAGGCGAAGCGGTGTTCCTTGAAGGCGATGGTGTCGGCCGGCGACATGTCGTGGGCAACGACGATCAGCGAATCTTCCTTCGAGTTCTTCGCCGCCTTCAGCTTGGCCCGGCCGGGATGGCCGAGCAGTTCCTTGATGACGCGCTCGACCACCTGTACGACGTCGAACTTGCGCTCGCGCAGGTAAGGGTCGTCGAACTGCTCGAACTGGTCGACCAGGTGCTCCATTTGCTGGACCAGCGCCCATTCGGCATTGCAGCGGCGCTCGCGCATGATTTCGCGCGGCTTGTCGATCAGCTCCGCATCCTCCAGGAACATGGCATGGATGTCGATGAAGGCGGCGAGCTCGGCGGGCGCATGCTCGGTGTTCTCCTTCATCAGCTTCAGTTCGTTCTTGACAGCCTGCACGGCAGCGTCGAAACGTTCGATTTCCTTGTCGACCATGCGCGGCGCGACGGTCAGGTGACCGACTTCCAGCGTTGCATGCGACATCAGCATCGCCTTGCCGATCGCGATGCCGCCGGAAACGCCGAGGCCGTGCAGGGTGAAGCTCATGAGGCTTATTCTCCCTCGCCGAAGTAGTCGGCGATCAGGGCGAGCAAGGCTTCCATCGCCTCGGCCTCGTCCGCCCCGTCGGTTTCCAGCGTCACGGTCGAGCCCTTGCCGGCGGCCAGCATCATCACGCCCATGATGCTCTTGGCGTTGATGCGGCGGGTGCCCTTGCTCATCCAGACTTCGCACTTGTACTTGCCGGCCAGCTGGGTCAGCTTGGCCGAGGCGCGGGCATGCAGCCCGAGTTTGTTGATGATTTGTGTTTCCTTGGTCAGCATGTGTCAGCGTTCCAGCAGGTTGAGAATGCCATCGCGGCCGCCGTCGCGGGCCCGGATGAGGGAGGAGTGGAGATCCTTGTCGCGATAGGTCAGGGCGCGCAGGAGCATGGGTAGATTAACCCCGGTCAGCCCTTCGACGCGACCCGGCTCGAGGAGTTTCAAGGCAAGGTTGCCCGGGCTGGCGCCAAAGACATCGGTCAGTAGCAGAACGCCGCTGCCGCCATCGACCAGTTGCAGCATCTGCCTGGCCAGCGGCAGCAGGTCGAGCGGATCATCCTGCGCCGAGACGCCAAGCTGGTTGAGCAGCGGCGGACGCTTGTTCAGCACATGGCAGGCGTTCTGGACGAGCGCTTCGCCGTAGCTGCCGTGAGTGATGAGCAGAATCCCGATCATGCATCGGATTCTAGCCTGACAAAACTGTCAAATCTACTTTCGACTGACAATTAATATGCCGGCGACAACCAGCCCGGCGCCGACCATCTGGTGCAGCGAAATCTGCTCGTCGAGCAGCCACCAGCCGAAGCCGATGGTCAGCATCGGCCCGATCATGCCGTAGAGCGAGGCGCGCCCGGCGCCGAAGTGGCGGATGGCGGCCGATTGGGCAAAGACCGGAATGACCGTGGCGATGGCGGCCATGGCCAGGCCCCAGCCATAGACCGGCAGCGGCTGGATGAAGGCAGTCAGGGGCTGGGCGATGCCGAAATGCAGCAGCGTCACCGCCGACGAAACCAGCGAGGCCAGCGCCGAGAAGCGCAAGGCGCCGAGGCGCGAGATCATCGGTGCACTGCCGGAGATGTAGAGGGCGTAGGAAACGCTGGA
>JAYRUZ010000092.1:0-7458 GCA_041918795.1 Azonexus sp.
GCCTTCCTGCCGGGTTCCCTGGTCGACATGCGTCCGGTCAAGGACACCACCCCGTACGAAGGCAAGACCCTCGAATTCAAGGTTATCAAGCTGGATCGCAAGCGCAACAACGTCGTGTTGTCCCGCCGCGCAGTGCTGGAAGCCACCGCTGACGCTGATCGCGAAAAGCTGATGGAAAACCTGAAGGAAGGTACCGTTGTCAAGGGTATCGTCAAGAACATCACCGACTACGGCGCATTCGTCGACCTGGGTGGTATCGATGGCCTGCTGCACATCACCGACCTGGCCTGGCGTCGCGTTCGTCACCCGTCCGAAGTGCTGGCCGTGGGCGACGAAGTGACCGCCAAGATCCTCAAGTTCGACGCTGAGAAGAACCGCGTCTCGCTGGGTATGAAGCAACTGGGCGACGATCCGTGGGTCGGTATTGCCCGCCGTTACCCGGCCGGTACCCGTCTGTTCGGCAAGGTTACCAACCTGACCGATTATGGTGCATTCGTCGAGATCGAACAGGGTATCGAAGGTCTGGTGCACGTCTCCGAAATGGACTGGACCAACAAGAACGTTCATCCGTCCAAGGTTGTTCAACTGGGCGATGAAGTCGAGGTCATGATCCTCGAGATCGACGAAGAGCGTCGTCGTATTTCCCTGGGCATGAAGCAGTGCCAGGCGAATCCGTGGGACGAATTCGCGATGAACCACAAGAAGGGCGACAAGGTTAAGGGTGGAATCAAGTCGATCACTGACTTCGGCATCTTTATCGGTCTGCCTGGCGGGATCGACGGCCTGGTTCACCTGTCCGACCTGTCCTGGTCGGCTACCGGTGAGGAGGCTATCCGCAACTTCAAGAAGGGCGATGAAGTCGAGGCGGTTGTGCTCGGCATCGATGTCGAGAAGGAGCGTATCTCTCTCGGTATCAAGCAGCTCGAAGGCGATCCGTACACCAACTTCATTGCAACTCACGAGAAGAACAGCATTGTGCGCGCTACCGTCAAGTCGGTTGACGCCAAGGGTGCAGTGATGACTCTCGACGGTGAGAACGAAGGTTATCTGCGTGCCTCAGAGTTTTCGCGTGACCGTATCGAAGACTTGTCGCAGCATTTGAAGGTCGGCGATGAAGTCGAAGCGATGATCATCAACGTCGATCGCAAGACTCGCGGCATCAACCTGTCCATCAAGGCCAAGGATCAAGCCGAGCAGCACGAAGCGATGCAGAAGTTTGCTGCAGAGTCTTCCGCCGCTTCGGGCACGACCAACCTGGGGGCATTGCTGAAGGCCAAACTCAACCAGCAAGGCTGATAAGGCTAAAGCATGACCAAATCCGAGCTCATTGCCCGGCTGGCGGAACGTTTTCCGCAGTTGGTGGCAAAGGATGCTGATTTCGCGGTCAAAATGATTCTCGATGCGATGTCCGAAGCGCTTGTGCGCGGGGATCGTATTGAGATCCGCGGTTTCGGAAGCTTTGCGCTCAACTACCGGCCGCCGCGCATTGGCCGCAACCCCAAGTCCGGGGATAAGGTCAGTGTTCCGGCGAAATGGGTCCCCCATTTCAAAGCCGGGAAGGAATTGCGCGAACGGGTTGATCAAATGACCTGAGGCCGGGTTTGGCCCAATGTGTTAGATTCAAGGGCAGTGAATGATTTCACTGCCCTTTTTATTGAATGCGATGAAGGTAATTATCTGGGGCCTGCGCCTCTTATTCTTTGTTCTGCTGGTGCTTTTTGCTCTCCAGAATACCCAACCAGTCAGTTTGTATTGGTTCCCCGGGCAGTTCTGGGAAGCGCCGCAGGTACTCGTACTGCTCCTCTTTTTTGCGGCCGGTGTTTTGTTGGGCGTGCTCTCCTTGCTCGGGCTTGTCTATAGGCAGCGACGCGAACTAAACAAATCCCAGCGTGCTTCGCTAGCACGAGTTCAGCCCCCTCCAGTGGAGCCGCCGCTCCTATGAATGATTTGTTCGAGTACTGGCAACTCCTGCTAATCCCGCTTTTTTTTGCACTCGGCTGGGGGGCAGCACGGGTTGATATGCGACAGGTGGTCCAGGAGTCGCGTGCATTGCCGCGTTCCTATTTTCAAGGGCTGAACTTCCTGCTGAATGAACAACCCGATAAAGCGATTGATTCGTTCCTTGAGGTGGCGCAGGTCGATTCGCAGACCGTGGAATTGCATTTTGCGCTGGGTAATCTGTTTCGTAGGCGTGGGGAGACCGAGCGCGCGATCCGCATGCATCAGAATTTGATTGATCTCCCCGATTTGGAGCAGGGTGTTCGCCTGTTGGCTTTGCTCGAACTGGGACAGGATTACCTGAAGGCCGGCTTATTGGATAGGGCCGAGGAGATATTCAACAAATTGTTGGCCACTGAGCTTGCCGAGGATGCGAAGCGGAACCTGCTCGATATTTATCAGGCCGAGAAGGAATGGCTGAAAGCTGTCGAGATTGCCAGGGAACTGCCGGATGTCGCTTCGCAGCGTGACATCGCCGAGTATTACTGCGAGTTGGCGGCCAACGAGATCATGCGTTCGCGTCCCGAGACGGCGCGTGAGTATCTCGATATCGCTATGCAGAACAATCGTAAATGCGTGCGGGCCAGTTTGCTGCAGGGTGATCTGTTGCAACAAGAGGGTAATCAATTCGGTGCCATTGAAGCCTGGCAACGTATCGAACAGCAGGACCCCGCCTATCTCGCTCTCGTAGCTCAGCGCTTGCTTGAAGGGTATCGGCGTATGGATCGGCGTGACGAGGGTATCGCGCTGCTCAGTGGATATCTTGAGCGCTATCCTTCGCTTGATCTGCTGGATGTTGTCTACCAGTTGGTGCTAGAGGCGGAGGGTAGCGAAGCGGCCTATCGTTTGGTTCGTGCCGAGTTGCAGCGCAATCCAACCCTGCTTGGTCTCGAGAAATTGATGAGCGCTCGTTTGCCATTGGTCGCGCCGGAAGTGCAGTCCGATGTTGAATTGGCTAAAAGTATCATCCAAGGCTATACGCGCCGCCTGTCACGCTATCGGTGCGATAATTGCGGTTTCAAGGCGCGTCAGTTTTACTGGCGCTGTCCGGCCTGCGGTGGTTGGGAAACCTATTCGCCGCGGCGCAGCGAAGAATTCGATCAATCCTTGTAGGAATACTCATGAAGATTACGGTTGTTGGCACGGGCTATGTGGGCCTGGTCAGTGGCACTTGTCTGGCTGAAGTCGGAAACGATGTTCTCTGTCTTGACGTCGATCCCGAGAAGATTCGCATCCTGAAGGACGGCGGCATTCCCATTTACGAGCCGGGTCTGGAGGATATGGTTCGGCGCAACGTCGCGGCCGGCCGGCTTCACTTCACGACCGATATCGAAGAGGCTGTCCGTCACGGCACGATCCAGTTCATCGCCGTCGGTACCCCGCCGGATGAAGATGGTTCGGCTGATCTGCAATATGTTCTGGGGGCTGCACGTAACATCGGTCGCCTGATGACCGATTACAAGGTGGTTGTCGATAAGAGCACCGTCCCTGTCGGTACCGGTGCCAAGGTCAAGGCGGCGATCGAGGATGAACTGAAAAAGCGGGGTATCGATACTCCTTTCAGTGTCGTGTCCAATCCGGAGTTTCTGAAGGAAGGTGCTGCGGTCGAGGACTTCATGCGTCCGGATCGCATCGTCGTCGGTGCCGAGGACGAACAGGCCATTCACCTGATGCGCGCTTTGTATGCTCCGTTCCAGCGCAATCACGAGCGCCTGATCATCACCGACGTGAAGAGCGCGGAGCTGACCAAGTACGCTGCCAACGCCATGTTGGCCACCCGGATCAGCTTCATGAATGAGTTGGCCAATCTGGCCGAGGTGCTGGGGGCTGATATCGAGATGGTGCGCCAGGGGATCGGTTCCGATCCGCGCATCGGCTATCACTTCCTTTATCCGGGTTGCGGCTACGGTGGTTCCTGCTTCCCGAAGGACGTCAAGGCGCTGATCAAGACGGCGCAGGACGATGCTGGCATCAATCTGCAAGTCTTGAATGCGGTGGAAGCTGCCAACGACGAGCAGAAGCACATCCTGACCAAGAAGCTCAAGAGCCGTTTCGGCGATCTCAAGGGCAAGCATTTCGCGCTCTGGGGGCTGGCCTTCAAGCCGAATACCGATGATATGCGCGAGGCGCCGAGCCGTGAGTTGATTGCCGACCTTTTTGCTGCCGGGGCGACTGTGACGGCCTACGACCCGGTCGCCATGCACGAAACGCAACGCATCTTCGGGAGCGAGCCGCGTCTGAACTATGCCGAGAGCCCGATGGGGGCGCTGGCCGGTGCCGATGCCCTGGTTATCGTGACCGAGTGGAAGGAATTCCGCAGTCCGGATTTCGAGGCCATCAAGGCGACCTTGAATAACCCGGTGATTTTCGATGGGCGCAATCTTTACGATCCGAAGTTGGTGCGCGGTTCAGGGATCGAGTACTTCGCTATCGGGCGTTGAGTGCAGGTGTCTATGCTGGATAAGGTTGCAGAGGTTCGCCTGCTCGTCGTTGGCGACGTGATGCTGGATCGCTATTGGTTCGGCGATGTCAGTCGTATTTCGCCGGAAGCGCCGGTGCCGGTAGTCAAGGTCGAGCGTCAGGAAGAGCGCCTGGGCGGTGCGGCCAACGTGGCGCGTAACGCGGCGTCGCTCGGAGCGGTGACCGCCTTGCTGTCGGTCGTTGGCGACGATGATGCAGGCAAAGCGCTGGGGCGTTTGCTTGAAGAAGGTCAGATCGACGCCGGGCTGCATATCGATCGCGATCTCGACACCATCGTCAAGCTGCGTGTTATCGGCCGGCAGCAGCAATTGCTGCGCATCGATTTTGAAACGCCGCCGTCGCACGAAATCCTGCAAGCCAAGCTGGCGGATTTCGAGCAGCGCGTGACGCAGGCCGATGTGATTATCCTGTCCGACTACGGCAAAGGTGGGCTGACCCACATCTCCGAGATGATCCGTATCGCGCGTTCGCACGACAAGCCGGTGCTGGTCGATCCCAAAGGCGACGATTGGGCCAAGTACGCGGGCGCAACGGTGATCACGCCGAACCGTTCGGAATTGAAGCAGGTGGTCGGTTCCTGGAAGAACGATGAGGAACTCGCTGCGAAGGCGCGCAAGTTGCGCGGCGACTTGGGGCTGGAGGCCTTGCTGGTCACGCGTAGCGAGGAGGGGATGACCCTTTTCGCCGATGAAACCCATCATCAGGCGGCGCAGGCCCGTGAAGTGTTCGATGTCTCAGGCGCCGGCGACACCGTGATCGCCACCTTGGCCGTCATGCTCGCTGCCGGTGCCGATTGGGCCGAGGCCATTCGTGTCGCCAACGTCGCCGCCGGTATCGTCGTCGGCAAGCTGGGTACGGCGGTCGTCGCCCGCGACGAATTGCTCGCCGCATTGTAAGGAGAACAGGATGTATATCGTTGTCACCGGCGCCGCCGGCTTTATCGGATCGAATATCGTCAAGGCACTGAACGAGCGTGGTGTGACCAACATCATTGCCGTCGATAACCTGACCAAGGCCGACAAGTTCAAGAACCTGATCGATTGCGACATCGTCGACTACATCGACAAGCACGACTTCATCGAACGCATCCAGGCCGGGCACTACGACGGCGAGATCGATGCCATCCTGCATGAGGGCGCCTGTTCAGACACCATGGAAACGGATGGGCGTTACATGATGGAGAACAACTACCGCTACTCCATGATCCTGCTTGACTGGTGTCAGGACCAGGATGTGCAGTTCCTCTATGCCTCGTCGGCCGCAACCTATGGCGGAAGCAATGTGTTCAAGGAGGAGCGCCAGTACGAAGGGCCGCTCAACGTCTATGGCTACTCCAAGTTTCTGTTCGATCAGATCGTTCGCCAGCGTCTGGCCAAGAACCCGTCGTCGCAGATCGTCGGTTTCCGTTATTTCAACGTCTATGGCCCGCGCGAAACGCACAAGGGGCGCATGGCTTCCGTCGCCTTCCACAATTACAACCAGTTCAAGGCGGACGGCAAGGTCAAGCTGTTCGAGGGCTCGCACGGCTACGATAACGGCGGCCAGATGCGCGATTTTGTCTTCGTCGGTGACGTGGCCAAGGTCAATCTGTTCTTCCTGGATCACCCGGAAAAGTCCGGTATTTTCAATCTGGGTTCGGGGCGGGCACAAAGCTTCAACGATGTCGCCGTTGCTGCGGTGAACGGCTGCCGAAAGGCAAAAAATGAAGCCCCGCTGAACTTGACCGAGCTGCGGGCACAGGGTTTGCTGGAGTATGTCGCCTTCCCCGAGGCGCTGAAGGGCAAATACCAGGCATTCACCCAAGCCGACTTGACGCGCCTGCGCGATGCCGGCTACGAAGCCCCGATGGCCACGGTTGAGGAGGGTGTCTCCCAATACATCGAGTGGCTACATAAGCATGTATAAAACCCTGCAGGATTTTGTCGGAAATACGCCGCTGGTGCGCCTGGTGCGCATTCCGGGTGCCGACAACGACAAGCGCGGCAATGTCATCCTGGCCAAGCTGGAAGGCAACAACCCGGCCGGCTCGGTCAAGGACCGGCCAGCGCTGTCGATGATCCAGCGGGCCGAGGCGCGCGGCGACATCAAGCCGGGCGATACGTTGATCGAGGCAACGTCCGGCAACACCGGCATCGCCTTGGCCATGGCGGCGGCGATCAAGGGTTACAAGATGATCCTGGTCATGCCGGAAAACCAGAGCATCGAACGCCGGCAAAGCATGCGGGCCTATGGCGCTGAGCTGGTGCTGACGCCGAAGGACGGCGGCATGGAGCTGGCGCGCGACGTGGCCGAGAAGATGCGCGACGAAGGCAAGGGCATCATCCTCGACCAGTTTGCCAATCCGGATAACCCGATTGCCCACTACGAAGGCACCGGTCCGGAAATCTGGCGCGATACCGCCGGCAAGATCACGCATTTCGTTTCCAGCATGGGGACGACCGGCACCATCATGGGGACCAGCCGTTTCCTCAAGGAAAAGAACCCGGCCATCCAGATCGTCGGTTGCCAGCCGGAAGATGGCAGCCAGATTCCCGGCATCCGCAAGTGGCCAGAGGCCTATTTGCCGAAGATCTACGACAACACCAACGTCGATCGCATCGAATACGTTAGCCAGGCCGATGCCGAGGCCATGACGCGGCGTCTGGCCACGGAAGAGGGTATCTTTGCCGGCATTTCCTCAGGCGGCGCTCTGGCGGCCGCGCTGCGTCTGTCGCAGCAGCTGGAGAATGCGACCATTGTTTCCATCGTCTGCGACCGGGGCGATCGCTACCTGTCGACCGGAGTTTTTCCGGCATGAAGCCGGTGCTTGTCTTTGACATCGAGACCATTCCCGATGTCGCCGGCCTGCGCCGCCTGAACGATCTGCCGGGTGGGCTTTCCGACGACGAAGTCGCCGAACTGGCCTTTCAGCAACGCCGGGCGAAAACCGGTAATGATTTCCTGCAACTGCACCTGCAACGGATCGTGACCATCTCCTGC
>JAYRUZ010000093.1:0-7450 GCA_041918795.1 Azonexus sp.
TCCAGCAGTTCATGGACATCGACCTGCCCATGGTCACGGTCACGGCGAGCCTGCCGGGCGCCGCGCCGGCGCAGATGGAAACCGAGGTCGGGCGCAAGATCGAGAACTCGGTGGCGACGCTGCAGGGCATCAAGCACATCTACACCAAGGTGCAGGACGGCACGGTGATTGTCACCGTCGAATTCCGCCTGGAGAAGCCGACGCAGGAAGCGGTGGATGACGTGCGCGACGCGGTGTCGCGCATCCGCGCCGACCTGCCGGGCGATCTGAAGGATCCGGTGATCAGCAAGGTGAACCTGGCCGGCGCCCCGATCCTGACCTATACCGTGGCCTCGGCCCGGATGGACGAGGAGGCGCTGTCCTGGTTCGTCGATAACACCGTGACCAAGGCGCTGTTGAGCGTGCGCGGTGTCGGTGCGGTGGCGCGGGTGGGCGGCGTGACGCGCGAGATCCGCATCGAACTCGATCCGGCCCGCATGCTGGCGCTCAATGCCACGGCGGCCGACATTTCGCGCCAGTTGCGGCAGATCCAGCAGGAAGCCTCGGGCGGCCGCACCGATGTCGGCGGCAGCGAGCAGTCGGTGCGCACCATTGCCACCGTGCAGCGCGCCGAGGAGTTGGCGGCGATGGACATCGTGTTGTCCGACGGTCGCCGTATCCGCCTCGACCAGGTGGCGACAATCAGCGATACCGTCGGCGAGCGGCGCACTGCCGCATTGCTCAACGGCAAGCCGGTGGTCGGCTTCGAGATCACGCGCAGCCGCGGCGCGGGCGAGGTCGAGGTGGCCGACGCCATCCTCGTCGCGCTGGCCAAGCTGAAAGCCGAGCATCCGGATATCGAGATTACCGAAGCCTTCAATTTCGTCGATCCGGTGATCGAGAATTACGAAGGTTCGATGAAGCTGCTGATCGAGGGCGCCATCCTTGCCGTCATCGTCGTCTGGGCCTTCCTGCGCGACTGGCGGGCGACCCTGGTGTCGGCCGCCGCGCTGCCGCTGTCGGCCATCCCGACCTTCGCCGTGATGTACCTGATGGGCTTTACGCTCAACGTCGTGACCCTGCTCTCGATGTCGCTGGTGGTCGGCATCCTGGTCGACGACGCCATCGTCGAGATCGAGAACATCATGCGCCACCTGCGCATGGGCAAGACGCCGTTCCAGGCGGCGATGGAAGCGGCCGACGAAATCGGCCTGGCGGTGATCGCCACCACCTTCACGCTGATTGCCGTCTTCCTGCCGACTGCCTTCATGAGCGGCGTGGCCGGCAAGTTCTTCGTGCAATTCGGGTGGACGGCGGCGATTGCCGTCTTCTTCTCGCTGGTCGTCGCCCGCATGCTGACGCCGATGATGGCTGCCTACATCCTGAAGCCGGTCGGCGACGAGCACGCGCCGCCGCGCTGGCTGCGCATCTACGAAGGCTGGGCCGCCTGGTGCCTGAAGCACCGCTTCCTGACCACGCTGGCCGCGCTCGGTTTCTTCTTCGGTTCCTTCATGCTGGTGCCGCTGTTGCCCAAGGGCTTCCTGCCACCGGACGACGTGTCGCAGACGCAGATCTACGTCACCCTGCCGCCAGGCGTCACCTTCAAGGACACTTTCTCGGCCGCCGAGCAGGCACGGGCGATTGCCGAGAAGCATCCACACGTTCGTCTCGTTTACACGGCGGTCGGTGGCGGCAAGGCGGGCAGCGATCCGTTTGCACCGAGCGGTGCGCCGGAAGTGCGCAAGGCGACGCTGACCCTGAACCTGACGCCGCGCAAGGATCGCTCGGGGACCAGCAAGCAGCAGATCGAGGCCGAATTGCGCCAGGCGCTGAGCTCGATTCCCGGTGTGCAGATCAAGGTCGGCCTGGCTTCGGGCAACGAAAAATACGTGCTGGTGCTGGCCAGCGAAAACGGGCCGCTGCTGGCCGAGCATGCCCGCCTGGTCGAGCGCGACCTGCGCACATTGCACGGTATCGGCAACATAACGACGACAGCCAGCCTGGTCCGTCCGGAACTGGTCATCCGGCCCGACTTCGCCCGCATGGCCGACCTCGGCGTGACTTCGGCCGCCATCGCCGACACCCTGCGCATCGCCACCGCCGGCGACTACGACCAGGGCTTGGCCAAGCTCAACCTGCAACAGCGACAGATTCCCATCGTCGTCAAACTGCCGCCGGCGGCGCGCACCGACCTCGACCTGATCCGCCAGATGACCGTGCCCGGCAAGCACGGCCCGGTGCAATTGGCCAACCTGGCCGACGTGCGCCTGGGCGGCGGGCCGGCCGAAATCGACCGCTACGACCGCCTGCGCAACATCAATTTCGAAATCGAACTGAACGGCCAGCCGCTCGGCGAAATCGAGGCGGCGGCGCTCAAGCTGCCCAGCCTGACCCAGCTGCCGCCCGGTGTCATGCAAACGACGGTGGGCGATGCCGAAACCATGGGCGAACTGTTCGCCAGTTTCGGTCTGGCCATGCTGACCGGGGTGCTGTGCATCTACATCGTGCTCGTCCTGCTCTTCCACGATTTCGTGCAGCCGGTCACCATTCTGGCTGCGCTGATCCTGTCGATTCCCGGTGCGTTCCTCGCCTTGTTCGTCACCGGTACTGCGCTGTCCATGCCCTCGCTGATCGGCATGATCATGCTGATGGGCATCGCGACCAAGAACTCCATCCTGCTCATCGACTACGTCATCCTGGCCCGCCGGGAGCACGGGCTGGATCGCTGGAGTGCGCTGCTCGATGCCTGCCGCAAGCGGGCGCGGCCGATCGTCATGACGACGGTGGCGATGGGCGCCGGCATGATGCCGATTGCGCTCGGTATTGGCACCGATCCGAGCTTCCGCGCGCCGATGGCCATTGTCGTCATCGGTGGTCTGATCACCTCGACTTTCCTCAGTTTGCTGGTGATTCCGGTGGTCTTCACCTATATCGACGACCTGATCGCCGGATTGCAGCGCCGAATGGGCAAAACACCGCACTGAATTTCGCCGAGGTTAAATCGGCACCGAATGGGCTGACGTACAATGGCTGGGCGTTTCCCTGCCCCATCGCCGATGCTTAGTCAGCCTGTTCGTTCCCTGTTTTCCACTCGCCTCGGCCTGGCGATCGCCATCGTCGTCGGCTTGGCGGTCGTCTGGGCGGCAACCGCCTACGATCTGTTTCAGGCGAAGCGGGCGCAGATCCGGATGGTCGAAAGCTCGGCGGTTTTCCAGGCGCAGGCTTTCGCCGAAAATGCCCAATCCAAGTTCAAGCGCCTCGATGAACTGCTACTCGATTTGCGTGATTCATGGACGGGCGATCCCCAGCGTTTCGCCGATCTGGTCCGGCGTCGGCAGCAGGTGGTCGCCGATATTGCCTTTCAGGTCGCCGTTCTCGATCGCGATGGCTATGTTGCCTTCAGCAATCTGATTGCTCCCAAGGAACGCATCTATCTCGGCGAGCGGCCACATTTTCGTGTCCACGCCGACAGCGCGGTCGATCGGCTCCATATCAGCAATCCCTTGCTGGGCAAGGTGTCGGGTAAATGGAGCATCCAGTTCACTCGCCCCATATTGCGCGACGGTCGCTTTGGCGGCGTGCTGGTGATTTCGGTCGCCCCGCAAAGCCTGGTTTCCTTTGCCGAGAAGCTCAAGCTGGAACAGGGGGCCGCCACCGGAGTGGTCGGAGACGACGGGGACATCATGGCGCGACATCCGGACAACGATGTCTACATGGGGAAAAAACTGCCCCATGCCCCGTATCTGGATGGCAGCGAAAAGATCAGCGGCAATTTCATCAATGACACCGCGGCGGATGGAATCCGACGAACGGTCGGCTTTTACCGCTTGCCCGAATACCGGATGACCTTCCATGTCGGGCACGACATGGAGCAGGTACTGTTGCCCTACCACGAACATCGCCGTCTCGCCCTGTTGATGGCCAGCGGCGCCAGTCTGCTGATGGCCGTGCTGGCCATATTGCTCTACCGCTCACGACAGAAGCGGGCGGACACCGAACAAAGGCTGTTGGACAGCCGAATGATGCTGCGCTCGGCCGTCGATACGATAGGCGAGGCCTTCGTGATCTACGACGCGGAGGATCGTCTGGCCTATTGCAATGAAGAATACCGACGCTTCTACCAGACCTCGGCGGATTTGCTGGAGCCCGGCAATACCTTCGAATACATCATTCGCACCGGTGCCGAGCGGGGGCAGTACAGTGAGGCCATCGGTCGCATCGATGCGTGGGTGGCCGAACGCCTGGTGCAGCACCGGCGCGGCGATACCGACCTGATCCAGCCGCTTGATGACGGTCGCTGGTTGCGCATCAAGGAACACAAGACGCCGGACGGCTATACCGTCGGCTTCCGCATCGACGTGACCGCTCTCTACCAGGCAAAGCAGGCGGCGGAGGCGGCCAACCGGGCGAAGAGCGCTTTCCTGGCAACCATGTCGCACGAGATTCGCACACCGATGAACGGCATACTCGGTATGGCCCAGTTGTTGTTGCAACCCGGCTTGCCGGAGGACGAAAAGCAGGAATATGTACGGACCATTCTGAATTCCGGCCAGACCCTGCTCGGCTTGCTCAACGACATCCTCGACTTGTCCAAGATCGAAGCGGGCAAGCTGGAAATCCTGCCGGCGACGTTTTCCCCGGCCCAGATGCTGCACGAGATCAGCCTGCTTTTTGCCGGTAGCGCCCAGGAGAAACAGCTGACCCTGAGCGCAGTCTGGTCAGGGCCGGACGACGAGCACTATCGTAGCGACCCACTGCGCTTGCGCCAGATGCTGGCCAATCTGATCAACAACGCCATCAAGTTCACGGCGAGCGGCGAAGTCAGGGTATCCGGCAGCAGGCTGAAGGAGGAGGGCGATGAAGCCATCCTCGAATTTGCCGTGACCGATAGCGGAATCGGCATTGCGCCGGAAAAACAGAAGTTGCTGTTTCGTCCGTTCACCCAGGCCGACAGTTCGACGACCCGGCAATTCGGTGGCACCGGGTTGGGACTCTCCATCGTCAGTCGTCTGGCCGAGTTGATGGGGGGCGAGGTCGGGGTGGATAGCACGCCGGGCCAGGGGGCGCGTTTCTGGTTCCGCATCCGGGCTCGTCGATTGCCGGCGGAGGCGGAAATGCGCTCGGCACCACGGGCGCCGGCAACGGAAATGGCCAAGCCGGTGGTCGAGCAGTTCACCGGAACGGTGCTGGTGGTTGAGGATAACCTGATCAACAGCCGGGTCATCCGTGCCATGCTGGGCAAGCTGGGGGTGCAGGTGGTTTGCGTCGAGAATGGTCAGCAGGCGGTGGATGGCCTGATGCGCGGCGACATAGTGCCTGACCTCGTGCTGATGGATATCCAGATGCCGATCATGGATGGGCTCACTGCCACCGAGACCATCCGCCGCTGGGAAAGCGAGAGCGGCCGGCCGCGGCTACCTGTTGTCGCCTTGTCGGCCGGCGCTTTTGCCGAAGATCACGAGCGCTGCGCTGACGCCGGCATGGACGGTTTCCTGGCCAAGCCGATCAACCACGGCGAACTGCTCGCCGAACTGCACCGCTGGCTCGACCGCTAGTCGGCGTTTGCCGCGGCGCGTTCGGGCAGGAAGAAGCTGCGCGGCTGGTGGCGCAGGCGGCGACCGATGGCGGCGAGCAGCGGCCCCCAGTGTTCGAAGCGGATGCGGCGGGCGCCGAGCGCCGTGCGCAGGGCCAGCGCGAAACTGACCGTCAGGTTGGTCAAGCCGATCAGCGCGACGCCCAGCCCGGCCCACAGGATGGCCTGCACGGCGAGATCGAACTGGAAGCCGGTCAGGGCGTAGCCGATATTGGCCGAGGCGAAGGCGATGTGGCGGATATCGAGCGGCAGGCCGAGGATGGTGCCGATGACGCCGGTCGAGCCGAGCATGCAGCCGAACAACAGGTTGCCCATGATGCCGCCCAGACGATCCTGGATGTAGTTGCCGACGCGTTCGGCGCCGGCTTGGCCGGCGACGGCGCGCAGCCAGCGCAGGCGGGCGATGCGGGCGCCGAATTCGGCGTAGGCAGCGTGATTGTCGAAATAGCCGCTGATCAGGCCGGACAGGAAGAGGTAGAAGCCGGCGATGGCGGCATGCGGAATGGCCCAGGCCAGCGGGTTCAGGTCGGCCAGCAGGTGGGCCGCTTTTTCGGTCGAAATGAGCGGTGCACCGTAGTAGTAGCTCAGCCCGAGGCCGAGGCCGATGGCCACGGGCAGCGCCATCATGACGTTGCCGGCGATGGCGGCCAACTGGCTGCGGCAGACGGCGGCCACTACATCGACCACCTTCTCCAGGTCGGCGCTGCGGTTGGGTTTGATGTCGCCGAGCAGGCTGGCCAGGGTCTGCGCCGTCATGGCCGGCTGCTTGGTGGCGACGGTCATGCCGAGCAGGTAGATCAGCACGAAGCCGAGGCCGTAGATCATGCTGTAGAGGAAGGCTTCGACGAACAGCGGGGCGTGCAGCGCGGCCGCCTTGATCTTGAGCAGCGCCATGCAGCCGATCAGCACGCCGGCGCCGGCGGCGGAAGTCCACATGCCCCGGTAGTCGGCGCGCGTGTCGCAGATGTAGTGCTCGCCGGCGCGGGCGGCGTTTTCGGTGACGCGCACGGCGAGCAGGCGGGACAGCTGGCTCAGGTAGAAACGCAGGCTGTTGCGCCGGTTCTCGGCCAGGAAGGCGGTGCTGGCGAAACCGGTCCAGGCCGGCATGGCCTCGTCATTGGCTTGAGGGTTCTGGCCGGCCACCAGAATGGCGGTCAGTTCGGACAGGCGATCGAGGCTTTGTTCGCTGCGCCTGAGCAGGTAGGACAGGTGCAGGCTGGTGCCGACGCTGAGCGCCCGGCGGCGAATGCGTTGCAGGGCGGCGCGGCACTGGTCGGCGATGACCTGCAACTGGCTGCCGTCGTCGATGACCTGTTCGGGGGCATCCAGTGCCTGGCGGAAGGTGTTGGTGAAGTCGAGCGCTTCGGCCGACAGGGCGATGAAGCTGGGGCGGTCGTCGTCGAAGTTGGGTGAGGCGCGCATCAGCTCGCTTTCGACACCGAGGCCGCTGATGCGGTGGGCGAGCAGCAGCACGGCATCGAGCATCTGTTCGCGGATGCTGCGCCAGTCGACGTCGCGCAATTCGCCGCTCGGTGCCAGCGCGGTCCACAGGCGCTGCCAGTGTTCGGCCGGAAGCTGTTCGAGCCAGCGCCAATCGCTCGGGCGGTCGAAAATCAGATGCAGGCAATCCTTCAGCCGGCGCTCGTCGTGCGCCTCGGGCAGCAGGCGATGGCCCAGGATGCGCCACCATTCGGAGAAAAAGCCGGTGCCGGGCAGGATGCCGCTGTCGGTGAAGAAGGTGAGCAGGCGGCGGGTGGCCAGGAAGTGCACGACATGGCGCCGGAAGGCGGCGGCCAGGCCGGGGTCGGCTTCGAGCAGGCGGAGCAGGGTGGCGAAGCGTTCGCCGACGGCTTCGTCGCGCCGGCCCTTGGGGCGCAA
>JAYRUZ010000094.1:0-7449 GCA_041918795.1 Azonexus sp.
GGATTGCCTTCGACGGCGACGATGTAGTTGCCCTTGTACTTCTTCTTGACCTCTTCGATGATCGCCTCGGCCTGGTGGCCGGCGGCGGCCATCAGCGTGTCGTCGTAGTCGAGCGAAAGCATGGAGAGCACGACATCCTTGGTCAGCGGATGGGCCGAACGGATGAAGGACTCGGAACAGCAGGTGCATTCCAGGCCGTGCAACCAGATCACCGGCGTGCGCGGCTTGTTTTCCAGCGCATGGGCGATGCGCGGCGCGGCGGCACTGCCCAGCCCCAGCGAGGTGGCGGTCAGGCTGCAGAACTTCAGGAAGCTGCGCCGGGTAATGCCCTGGCGGCGCAGCACTTCATAAAAGGTCTCGGTCACTTGTTTTCCCCCGTTCGTTTTTCGCATTGGACGTTGCGGCATCGCAAAGCACGTGCCAACACCGGGGGAAATGCACTTTATTGATTTAAATCAAACCCTTCGCCCAGCGGCTTGGGGCCGGCAAAAAACCAGGGATCGAGACAAGTGGCTAGTGGGTTTCCACTATGCAAACCCAGAAACCACACTACTGCGGTGCACAGGGCAAAAAGGGCAAAAATCAGTGGATCAGCCGATAGGCCGGATTGTTCAGCCCCAGCACCGCCGCCACCAGCGCATCGATCGCTTTTGGGCGAACGAAGCCGGTGCGCCAGGCCAAGGCGATGCGGCGCGACGGCTCCGGCTCGGTGAAGGGAACGACGCTGATCAGGTCGTTGCTATAAGGATGGCGCAGCGCCCCTTCCGGCAGCACCGAAACACCGAGACCGGAGGCGACCATGCAACGGATGGTGCCGATGGAGTGGCCGAGGCGAACATCGGTTTCCGGACTGCTCACCTGCGGACAGGCACCGAGCACCTGGTCGCGGAAGCAGTTGCCTGCCTTCAACAGCAGCACTTCATCCCCGGCCACATCCTCCGGCGCGATGCGCACCTTGTTTTCCCAATCGTGACCGCGCGGCACGATGACCTTGAACGACTCGTCGTAGATGGGCCGCGTCAGCGCGCCCGGAATATCGAAAGGCAGGGCGATGATCACGACATCGACCTCGTTCTCGCGCAGCATGTCGGCCAGGTTGGAGGTCATGTTCTCCTCGATGGCCAGTGGCATGTGCGGCGCCACCTGCTTCAAGGACTGGATCAATTGCGGCAGCAAATAGGGGCCGATGGTGTGAATGACACCAAGACGTAACGGCCCATCCAGCTGGTCGCGCCCGACCATGGCGATCTGGCGCACCTTGTCCGCTTCCTTCAGGGCCTGCTGCGCCTGCTCGACGACGCGCACGCCGACCGCGCTCGGGCTGACGAAGCCCTTGCCGCGCTCGAACAACTGCACGCCGAGTTCGTCTTCCAGACGCGCGATGGCCACGCTCAGCGTCGGCTGGCTGACGGAACAGCGCTCCGCCGCCCGACTGAAGCTTCGCTCCTGGGCCAGCGCCACGATGTAACGCAACTCGGTCAAGGTCATTGACTGCTCTCCAAGAAAATTAGCGGGGTCTAATGCCCCTTCGGTCTATAGGGGAAAGCTATAGCCCCTATAATCAAAACCCATAAAAATCATTGACTTGGATCAATACTATCACAGCAACCAAGGGGAGAATGCCCGAACCAGGTCTTTTTACAAGGGAGAATACAAATGAAAAGAAGCACGCTTTACATTACTGTTTCACTCGTGATCGCCGGCACCAGCGCACTGTCTTTCGCCGCCGACAAGGAACCGATCCAGCCCATCCAGCCGGCCAAGGTCAGTAACCCGGCGCTGGTCGAACTGGGCAAGAAGCTCTACTTCGATCCGCGCCTGTCCAAGTCCGGCTTCATCTCCTGCAACTCCTGTCACAACCTGTCGATGGGCGGCACCGACAACATCAAGACCTCGATCGGCCACAACTGGCAGGAAGGCCCGATCAACGCCCCGACCGTACTCAATTCCAGCCTCAACGTCGCCCAGTTCTGGGACGGCCGCGCCGCCGATCTCAAGGCCCAGGCCGGCGGCCCGATCGCCAACCCGGGCGAAATGGCCTTCACCCACACCCTGGCCATCAACGTGCTGCAATCCATTCCCGGCTATGTCGCCGACTTCAAGAAGGCCTTCGGTTCCGAAACCGTGGATATCGAAAAGGTCACCAAGGCCATCGCCGCCTTCGAGGAAACCCTGGTCACCCCCAACTCACGCTTCGACAAGTGGCTGAAGGGCGACAAGAAAGCCCTGAGCAAGAATGAACTGGAAGGCTACAAACTGTTCAAGGACAGCGGTTGCGTCGCCTGTCACAACGGCCCGGCCGTCGGCGGCAATTCCTTCCAGAAGATGGGTCTGGTCGAAGCCTACAAGGCTTCCAGCCCGGCCGAAGGTCGTTCGGCCGTCACCGGCAAGGATGCCGACCGCTTCAACTTCAAGGTGCCGACGCTGCGCAATGTCGAAATGACCTATCCGTACTTCCATGACGGTGCGGCCAACACGCTGCCGGAAGCGGTCGATACGATGGCTCGCATCCAGCTCGGCAAGAAGTTCACCACCGACGAGAACGCCAAAGTCGTCGCCTTCCTGAAAACGCTGACTGGCGACCAGCCCAGCTTCAAGATGCCGATCCTGCCGCCCTCTTCCGATGCGACGCCGCGCCCGACACCGTTCGAGAAGAAGTAAGAACGAGCGCCCATGATGACGGGGGCAAGCGCCCCCGTTTTTTGTTGCCTGATTTGTTTGATGATCATCAATCTGTCGGTAAACTGGCGCGTTCATAATTTGCGCCTGATTTTTCGCGGTTTTTTCTGATGCTTGAAGCTGACAATCTGGAATGCGTGCGCGGCGAGCGCCGCCTGTTCGCAGGCCTCGGCTTCACGCTGGGAGCCGGCGAACTGCTTTACCTGCAAGGCAAGAATGGCGCCGGCAAGACCAGCCTGCTACGCATGATCATCGGCCTGCTGCCGCCGGAAGCCGGCGAGATTCGCTGGAAGGGACAATCGATTCGCTCCGCCGGAGAGGATTTCCGCGCCGACCTGTGCTATCTCGGCCACCTGAACGCCATCAAGGAAGAACTGACCCCCTTGGAAAACCTGCTTGCCGCCGCCCACCTGGCTGACGAGGCGCTGTCAGAAGACGATGCGCTGGATGCGCTGGAGCAGGTCGGCCTGGCCGGCCGCGAAGATCTGGCCTGCAAGTACCTGTCGCAAGGCCAGAAGCGCCGTGTCGCACTGGCCCGCCTGGTCAAGGAACGCCGCCCGCTGTGGGTGCTCGACGAACCCTTCGTCGCCCTCGACGTCGCTGCGGTGGACTGGCTTGCCGGGCTGATTTCCGCCCACTTGCAACGCGGTGGCCTGGCCGTGATGACGACGCACCAACGGGTCGACATTCCGGCCGGCACCGTGCGCGAACTGCGCCTTTCCTGAGGTCGGACGATGCTGAAAATCATCCTGGCCGTCATCGGTCGTGACCTCAAGCTGGCCATGCGCCGCCAGGCCGACATCGTCTCGGCCATCTTCTTCTTCATCATCGTGGTCAGCCTGTTTCCGCTCGGCATCGGACCGGAACCCGACCTGCTGCGCAAGCTCGCCCCCGGCGTGCTGTGGGTCGCCGCCCTGCTCGCCACCATGCTGTCGCTGCCCCGCCTGTTCGCCGACGACCATCGCGACGGCACACTCGAACAACTAGCCTTGGCCCCGCATCCACTCGGCTTGGTCGTTACGGGCAAAGTGATCGCTCACTGGCTGGTTTCCGGCCTGCCGCTGGCGTTGATCGCGCCGGTGCTCGGCATCCAGTTCGACCTCTCGGCCGACGCCCTGCTGGTGCTGACCGGCGCCATCCTGCTCGGCACCCCCGCGCTGTCCGGCATCGGGGCCATCGGCGCGGCACTGACCCTGGGCCTGCGCGGCGGCGGCGTACTGTTGTCGCTGCTGGTGCTGCCGCTTTACATCCCGGTGCTAATATTCGGCGCTGGCGCGGTTGACGCGACAGTGTCCGGACTCGGGGGAGAAGGACACCTGTCACTGCTCGCCGCCATTACTTTTGCCGCAACCGGCTTCGCCCCCTGGGCGTCGGCCGCCGCCTTGAAGATCGCCCTCGAATGAAAGATCGCTTCAATCTCTACAAATTCGCCTCACCGGCCACTTTCTATCCGCTGGCCGGTGCGCTGATTCCCTATTTCGCCGCCGTCTCGGTCGTCTTCGGCCTGGCCGGTCTCTATCTCGGCATGCTGGTCGCACCCACCGATTTCCAGCAGGGCGAAGGCTATCGCATCATCTTCATCCACGTCCCGGCGTCGTGGATGTCCATGTTCATCTATCTGGTGATGGCCTTCTGGGCTGCCATCGGCCTCGCCTTCAATACCCGCCTGTCAGGCATGATGGCGCAGGCGCTGGCCCCGACCGGCGCGCTGATGGCCTTCCTGTCGCTGTGGACCGGTGCCCTGTGGGGCAAGCCGATGTGGGGCACCTGGTGGGTGTGGGACGCCCGCCTGACTTCCGAACTGATCCTGCTCTTCCTGTACATCGGCTACATGGCGCTGACCGCCGCCATCGACGACGCGCGCCGCGCCGACAAGGCCGGCGGCCTGCTGTTGCTGGTCGGCGTCGTCAACGTGCCGATCATCTATTTCTCGGTGAAGTGGTGGAACACCCTGCACCAGGGCTCCAGCGTCAACCTGACCAAGTCGTCGATGGCCGAAACCATGCTGTGGGGCATGCTGCTGATGGCCATGTGCTTCTGGATGTACTCGATCGCCGTCGCTTTCATGCGGGTGCGCACCATCATGCTCGAACGCGAGCGGAACACCGACTGGGTCAAGGCCATCCTGAGCGGGGGTGAGAAATGATCTACTGGCACAGCTTTTCCGATTTCCTCGCGATGGGCGGCTACGGGCTTTACGTCTGGGGCTCCTTCGGGGTCACGGCGGCCATCATGGCCATTGAACCGATTCTCGTCGCACGCAATCAAAAGACCACCATCGCCCGCCTGAAACGTCAGCTGCGGGCAGAAAGCAGGACCCCAAGCGTATGAAGACCCGTCACAAGAAACTCGCGCTGATCGGCGGTGCAGTAGCCATTTTCGGCATCATCGTCTGGCTCGTGCTGAATGCACTGAACAGTAATATCGCTCTGTTCAAGTCGCCGACCGAAGTCGCCTCCGGCCAGTACCCGAAGAACCAGACTTTCCGTATCGGCGGCCTGGTCAAGGAAGGCAGCCTGGCCCGCGAGGCCGACGGCGTCACCGTTCGCTTTGTCGTCACCGACAACGAAAAAGACCTCACGGTCAACTACAAGGGCATCCTTCCCGACCTCTTCAAGGAAGGCAAGGGCGTCGTCGCCCAGGGCAAGCTGACCGAAGGCGGCACCTTCACCGCCTCCGAGGTGCTGGCCAAGCACGACGAAAACTACATGCCACCGGAAGCCGCCAAGGCCGTCGGTGACGCGCACGCCCGCGCCGCCGACAAGAAGGCCGGCGAAGCAGCAACCACTGGCGACAAGCCAAAGGCAGGGTACTGAGCATGATTCCCGAACTCGGTCATTTCGCGCTGATCCTGTCGGCGCTGGTTGCGCTCGTCCTCGGCACCTTTCCGCTGCTCGGCGCCCACAATAACCGGCAAAGCTGGATCGCGCTGGCCCGCCCGGCTGCCTCGGCGATGGCGCTGCTGGTCAGCTTTGCCTTCGCCTGCCTGACCATCGCCTTCATCAACAACGATTTCTCGGTGGTTTACGTAGCGCAGCATTCCAATTCGCTGCTGCCCATCGAGTACCGCATTGCCGGCGTCTGGGGCGGCCACGAAGGCTCGCTGCTGCTATGGATACTGATGCTGACCTGGTGGGCCTTCCTGGTTGCCATGCTGTCGCGCGACCTGCCGGACGCCATGGTTGCACGCGTGCTCGGTACGCTGGGCCTGGTCGGCTTCGGTTTCCTGCTCTTCATCCTGCTCACTTCCAACCCGTTCGAGCGCCTGCTGCCGGGGGCCGCCGAAGGGCGCGACCTCAACCCGCTGCTGCAGGACCCCGGCCTGGTCATTCACCCGCCGCTGCTTTACATGGGCTATGTCGGTTTCTCGGTGGCCTACGCCTTCGCCATCGCCGCCCTGCTTTCCGGCAAGCTCGACGCCGCCTGGGCGCGCTGGTCGCGACCATGGACGACGGCCGCCTGGATTTTCCTGACCCTGGGCATCGCGATGGGCTCGTGGTGGGCCTATTACGAACTGGGCTGGGGCGGCTGGTGGTTCTGGGACCCGGTCGAAAACGCCTCCTTCATGCCCTGGCTGCTCGGCACGGCGCTGATGCACTCGCTGGCCGTCACCGAGAAACGCGGCAGCTTCAAGAACTGGACGGTGCTGCTCGCCATCTCCGCCTTCTCGCTATCGCTGCTCGGCACTTTCCTGGTCCGTTCCGGCGTGCTGACCTCGGTCCATGCCTTTGCCACCGATCCGCGGCGCGGCGTGTTCATCCTGATCTTCCTGGTTGCCGTCATCGGCTCGTCGCTCACCCTGTTCGCAGCGCGCGCGCCGAAGGTCGGCCTGGGTGGTCGTTTCGCGCTGTTCTCCCGCGAGTCGCTGCTGCTGACCAATAACGTGTTGCTGGTCGTCGCCTGCGCCACCGTGCTGCTCGGTACGCTTTACCCACTGCTGATCGACGCCCTTGGCGTCGGCAAGATTTCGGTCGGCCCGCCGTACTTCAACGCGGTATTCGTACCGGTGATGACTCCCATCCTGTTCCTGATCGGCGTCGGCCCCTTTGCCCGCTGGAAGGAAGCCTCGGTGCCCGAAATCGCCAAGGCGGTGAAGTGGGCCCTTGTCGTCGGCATCGTCGTTGCTATCGCCTGGCCGCTGCTCTATGGCGGCTGGCATGCCATGACCGCCCTCGGCCTGCTGCTCGCGGCCTGGATCGTCGCCACCGCCGCGCTCAATTTCATCGAGCGCGTCCAACACACGCGGGCCGGCCGCAGCTTCCTCGCCACTGCCCTGGGCCAACCGCGCAGCTTCTTCGGCATGCACCTGGCACACATCGGCGTCGCCGTTTTCGTCGTTGGCGTCACCATGGTTTCCAGCTACCAGGATGAAAAGGACGTCAAGCTCGGTCCCGGCCAGTCGGTCGATGTCGCCGGCTACCACTTCACCTTCAACGGCGTGAAGGCCGTCGACGGCCCGAACTACGTGGCGGCCCAGGGCGACTTCGATCTGGCGGTGAACGGCAAGTTCGTGCGCAAGATGAATCCGGAAAAGCGCAACTATCACTCTTCCGCCATGCCGATGACCGAAGCCGCCATCGACGCCGGGTTCCTGCGCGACGTTTACGTTTCGCTCGGCGAGCCGATCGACCGCGACAAGCCGGAAGGCGAATGGGCCGTGCGCGTCTATTACAAGCCTTATGTCGACTGGATCTGGGGCGGTTGCATCCTGATGGCGCTGGGCGGCCTCGCCGCCATGCTCGACCGCCGCTACCGCGTGAAAGCACGCGC
>JAYRUZ010000095.1:0-7432 GCA_041918795.1 Azonexus sp.
CCGATCAGGGTGCTCTTGCCGTCGTCGACGCTGCCGCAGGTCAGGAAGCGCAGCAGGCCGTGATCTTCAACGTGGGTAGTCATCAGAAGTAACCCTCTTTCTTGCGTTGTTCCATGGAGGCTTCGCTGGTCTGGTCGTCCAGACGCGTGGCGCCACGCTCGGTGATGGTGGTGGTGGCGGTTTCGACGACGATCTTGGCGACGTTGTCGGCATCCGACTCGACCGGGGCGGTGCAGGAGATGTCGCCGACGGTACGGAAGCGCACCAGCTTGTCGATGATTTCCTCGCCAGCCTTCGGCAGGTTGGTCAGCTCGCCGGAAACCAGCGGCACATTGACCGGCACGATGGCGCCCTGGCGGATGACGACCGGGCGGGTGTGGGCGAAGTAGATCGACGGCAGTTCCAGCTTTTCACGCTCGATGTATTGCCAGACGTCCATTTCGGTCCAGTTCGAGATCGGGAAGGCGCGGATGTTCTCACCCTTGTGGCTGCGGGCGTTGTAGAGGTTCCACAGCTCGGGGCGCTGGTTCTTCGGGTCCCATTGGCCGAACTCGTCGCGGAAGCTCATGATGCGTTCCTTGGCGCGGGCCTTTTCCTCGTCGCGGCGGGCGCCGCCGATGCAGGCGTCGAAGCCGAATTCCTCGATGGCTTCGAGCAGCGTCACCGACTGGTGCTTGTTGCGCGATTCGCCTTCGTGCTTCAAGACGACCGTGCCGCGTTTCATGGAGTCTTCAACCCAGCGCACGATCAGGCGCTCGCCCAGTTCGGCGGCGCGCTTGTCGCGGAAGGCGACCACTTCCTGATAGTTGTGGCCGGTGTCGATGTGCATCAGCGGGAAGGGGAACTTGCCGGGGCGGAAGGCCTTTTCGGCGATGCGCAGCATGCAGATCGAGTCCTTGCCGCCGGAGAAGAGCAGCACCGGGTTGGCGCACTGGCCGGCCACCTCGCGCATGATGTGAATGGCTTCGGCTTCGAGCCAGTCGAGGTGAGAGAGCGGTTGTCGTTGAGTCATTGCTGGGTAATCCACAGGGATTGTCGAATGAGGCGAATTTTAGCCGTGCCTTAATATTCATATAAGAACAAGTTTTCACTTTGTTATTCAAAAATGGAATAAACGATGGGTGGGGTGGCCGCTTAGAGTGCGCTTTGGTTTTTGCCCAAAAAGCACTGTGCACCGCAGAACTCTCCTGATTTCGGCCATTTTCGGCCTGCTTGCCGCCTGCGCGCGGCGCAAGAAGCTCAAGGCCTTGCCGCCGGGCAGCGTCGTGCTCGCCTTCGGCGACAGTGTGACCTTTGGCACCGGCGCGGCGCCGGGCGAGGATTGGCCTAGCCGGCTGGCCGCACTGACCGGCTGGAACATCGTCAACGCCGGTGTGCCGGGCGATACGGCCGAAGCCGGCAAGGCGCGCCTCGGACCCTTGCTGGAGGAACACCGGCCGGCGCTGGTCATCGTCGAGATCGGCGGCAACGACTTCCTGCGGCGCCGGGCGGCGAGCGCGGTGCTGGAGGATATCCGACAGATCGTACGCACGGCGAAGGCGAGCGGGGCGCCGGTGGTGCTGGTGGCCGTGCCGGAATTGTCGCTGCTCGCCGCGCTGGCGCAGAAGCCGGGCGATTCGCCGATCTACCGCCAGTTGGGCGAAGAAGAGGGTGTGCCGGTGATCGAGTCGGTGTTTTCCGATATCCTCAGCCATGCCGAATGGCGGGCCGACCAGATTCATCCCAATGCCGAAGGCTATCGGCGCATGGCAGCGGGGATCGAGGCCGCCTTGAAGCAAATCGGCTTGCGTTGAACCAAAGGCCGTTCAGTGAATGGAGAAGTGCAAACCGATTCGTCGTTCCCGCGCAGGCGGGAACCCAGTAAATTGCTGGTTTCTGGATTCCCGCTTGCGCGGGAATGACGCTTGACTGAACGGCATTGCCGAGTTGAACCCATTTTCCCGGAGTTGAAATGTCCCTGTTGCCCGCCATCGAAGTCGCCACCGCCAAGGAACCGAAATTCGCCGTCATCTGGCTGCATGGCCTGGGGGCGGACGGTTCCGATTTCGTGCCGGTGGTGCATGAGCTGGGGCTGAACAAGGATTTCGGTACGCGCTTCGTCTTTCCGCATGCGCCTTACCGGGCCGTGACCTGCAACGGCGGCTACGAGATGCGCGCCTGGTACGACATCATTTCGCTGGAGCCGCACAGCCGGCGCATCGACGAGGCCGGGCTGGTCGAATCGCGCGAAGCGGTGCGGGCACTGATCGAGCGCGAGAACGAGCGCGGCATCCCGAGTCGCAACATCTTCCTGGCCGGTTTCTCGCAGGGCGGGGCGGTCGCTTATCTGACGGCACTGACGCACGGCGAGCGTCTCGGTGGGCTGATTGCGCTGTCGACCTATATTCCGTCATCGGACTTGCAACTCGACGAAGCGACACCGGCCAACCGCGACTTGCCCATCCTTGCCGCGCATGGTTCGCACGACGACGTGGTGTCGCCGGCGCTGGGCAAGGCAGCGCGTGATCTGCTGCGCGAGGCCGGCTATGCCGTGGCCTGGCAGGAATACCCGATGCCGCATTCGGTGTGTATCGAAGAGATCGAGTTGATCGGCGATTGGCTGAACGCCCGTTGCGGCGAGATCGTTGGCGCTTGAGCCGATGATGACGGCGGCCGACTATGTCGAAGCCGTGCAGGCGTGCCTGCGTCCGCTGGCCGACGCCGGGCGGGCCGTGCCGATGCGCGCCTACCAGCGCGACCAGTTTCCCTTTCTCGGCATTCAATCCATGCCGCGCCGCGAGGTGGTGAAGGATTTGCGCCTGACCCAGCCGCCGGCGGCCTTACTGTTCGATATTGCCGAGCGCCTGTGGACCTTGCCGGAGCGCGAGTTCCGCTACGTCGCGGTCGATCTGCTGGCCAAACAGCACAAATCCTTGGGCGCCGAGCAGGTGCCGGCATTGCTCGCCCTCGCCGCGCGCGACGCCTGGTGGGATACGGTCGATGGCTTGGCCGGCGTCGTCGGCGATGTGCTGCTGGCCGCGCGACGTAGCGATGCCGGTGTGCAGCGGCAGATGGATGAGGCGCTGCATGCCGACAGTTTCTGGCTACGGCGTATCGCCATGATCCACCAGCTCGGCTGGCGGCTGGAAACCGATCAGGGGCGGCTGTTCGGCTACGCCCTGCAGCTCGCCCCGGAAAAGGAATTCTTTATCCGCAAGGCCATCGGCTGGGCGCTGCGCGACTATGCACGGTGGAATCCTGAAGCCGTCGGTGGCTTCATCGCCAAACACCGGGAAAAACTCTCGGGCCTGACCCAGCGCGAAGCGGCAAAGCACCTTTAAGTCCGCGCATTTCTCCAAAAGGCGCACTTTTGCCCGTGATGTGACGTTTTTGTTACGTGCGGCGCTATATTTTTGTGAAATGGCAAAACTGAATTGAATACGTTTGTTTGATTGTGTATAAGAAAATCACGATGTAGTAACACTGTGTTTATCTAACGTATTCAGGGAGTGTCGATGTTCAGTCGCCTTACGATCAAATTTCGCCTGATTCTGGCCTTTTCGGCCTTGGTCATTCTGTTACTGGTCAGCAATATTCTGGCGCTGCAACGCATGGCGGATAGTCAGCAGGACTTGGAGTATCTGGTTCAGGATCGGGTATTCAAGCTCAAAACTTCATCCAAGTTCGTCGAAAGTGCGATGGCCAATGGCAGTCTGCTGCGAGGCATTTTGCTGGTCGATAGCAACGAGGAGCGGGCAGCGATCAAGTCGGCGGTCGCGAATAACCGCAAGTCGAACAGCGAGTTGCTCGACAAGCTGGAACCCCTGGTCAGGACTGAGCGCGGCAGGAATATCCTGAACAAGATCAAGGAAGCGCGCTCAGCCCAGAGTTCGCTCTACGGCAAGTATTTCGATGCCCTCGAACGCAGTCCGACTGAGGCCCGGCAAATCCTGCTCAAGGAATTTGGCCCGAAGAACGACGCCCTGATCACCGCGGTCAAGGAAATGGCCTCGTTGCAGGACGAAAACATGGAGAAGGACGTCAAGCGCAACCGCGACGAGTACGAAAGTGCCCGCAACCGTGCGATCGGGGGCCTGGTGGTCGGCCTGCTGTTCGCCATCGGCGCGGCGATCTGGATCATCCGCTCGATTACCGGCCCGCTCAATTCGATGCGCGATGTCATCACGCTGGTGCGCGACAAGAATGACTTTACCGCCACAGTGCGCGTCAATTCGGAAGACGAGGTCGGGCATACCGCGGCGGCCTTCAACGATCTGCTGGCGACGCTGCGCAAGACGCTGGACGAGTTGAAGCACTCGATCGGCGAAGTAGACGTTTCCGCCCACGCCCTGTCCTCGGCGGCCGGTCAGTCGGCCCAGGCTTCCGCGCAGTCGAGCGAATCGGCCTCGGCCATGGCGGCTTCGGTCGAGCAGGTGTCGGTCAGCATCAACCAGGTTTCCGACAATGCCCATACCGCGTCCGAACTGGCCCAGAAGGCCGGGCGCATGTCGGACGAGGGTGGCCAGGTGATCGGCGACGCGGTGGTGAAGATTCGCCACATTGCCGATGCGATCGACCGCGTGGCCGGGATGATCGGCGCCCTGGGCGAACAGTCGAAGGAAATTTCGAGCATCGTCCAGGTGATCAAGGACGTGGCCGACCAGACCAACCTGCTGGCCTTGAACGCCGCCATCGAAGCGGCGCGGGCCGGTGAAGCCGGGCGCGGCTTCGCCGTGGTGGCCGACGAGGTGCGCAAGCTGGCCGAGCGGACGACCAAGGCGACCGGCGAAATCTCGACCATGATCGAGACCATCCAGAGCAGCTCGCTGTCCGCGGTCGATGCCATGCACGAAACGGTGGTCGAGGTGCGGACCGGCACCGAGCTGGCCGAGCAGGCCGGGAAGTCCATCGTCGATATCCGTCAGGCCGCCGGCGAAGTGGTGGCTGTCGTCGCCGACATCGCCGGTTCGATCGCCGAGCAATCGTCGGCCACGCAGTCGCTGGCCCAGCAATTGGAGTCGGTTGCCCAGTCGGCCGAAGAAAACAACGCCGCCGCCGGCGAAACCGCCTCGTCGGCCCATCGCCTGGGCGAACTGGCGCACACCATGCGGGTCAATACCGAGCGCTTCAAGATTTGAGCTGGCATCTGGCGAGCACCGAGGCCGGGATATTTGTCCCGGCCTTTTTCGTTGTTGGGTTCGAAAAGTCGACTGCTGCGGTGCACCGGCCAAAAAGGCAAAAAACCGAAATGGACGAGAGAGCGGGAATTCCGTAAGCTCGCCGGCCTGCCAATCGGGAGAACGCTATGGAACGCGACGAACAATTCGAACAGGGGCTGGCCATGCGCCGGCAGGTGATGGGCGATGCCTTTGTCGACAAGGCCTTCGCCAATGTCGATGCCTTTACCGCGCCCTTGCAGGATTTCGTGACGCGCAATGCCTGGGGCACGACCTGGTGCCGCGACGGCCTGCCGCTGAAGACGCGCAGCCTGCTGACCGTCTCCATGCTGACCGCGCTCGGCCGGGCGACCGAGATCAAGGGCCACGTGCGCGGCGCCATCAACAACGGTGCGACCGTCGGCGAAATCCAGGAAACCCTGCTCCACGCCGCCGTCTATTGCGGCATGCCGCTGGCCATCGACGCCTTCCGCTCGGCGCACGAAGTGCTCAAGGAAATGGGCCTGGTCGAGCCGGCGGACGGTGCCGAGGTCGGCCGATAGTGGCATCATGGTGGCAATAAACCCCTCCCGACCTCCCCTCTTCAGGGGAGGAGTGCTCCGGCTGAACCTCGGTGAGTTCCTTGCACTGAAACGGGGAGGGTTGGGGAGGGCTTGGAAAACCAAGCGGAAGATCACAATGGCGAGTCAGAAACGAAGCGAGGGGATGCAGATGGCGATCAAATGGGCTGTAGTCTTGTTGCTTGGCCTGCAGGCCGGTGCGGCCGCGGCGCAGCAGAAGAGCATCGATCTCGGTCGGCAGGAGTACGTGACGCATTGCGCCAGTTGCCACGGCGACGACGGCCGCGGCGTGGGCGCCAAGGCGGCCGGGCTGCCGGTCAAGCCGGCCAACCTGCGTTTGCTCAGCCGGACCAACGGTGGCAACTTCCCGCTGGTGCGTGTGCTGGAAACCATCGACGGCCGTCTCGAAGTGCTGGCCCACGGCCCGCGCGACATGCCGGTCTGGGGTACCCGTTTCACCCACCAATTGGCGCCGGCCGCCGGCAACGATCCGCTGCGTACCGAAGGTGCCGTGCGCGAGCGCATCATCGGGCTGGCCGATTATCTCTATACCTTGCAGGATTGATTCGCTGGCTGCCGCTTTGCCATTCGCCCGGCGCACTGGCCGCAGCCTCATTCTTGCCTTGAACCCACAGTTTTCCATGTTGTTACCGATCCCTACCAGCAAACATTCCAGCGAGGCCTGCCGATGAGCGGGCCGACGCTACGCCAGTCACTCGCCGAGCAACTGCAGGCGGCTGCCGCGGCCTATCAGGAGGCTTACGTCATCCCGCATTGCTCGGTGTGCGAAAGCCCGTGCTGCCGGTTGGACAAGCTGGTCCTGGAAATGGAATGGAAGCAGGTGAAGACGCTGTGGAAAATCGAGGATGCCCGCGCTGCCTTCGACCGCAAGCTGGCGGCTGGCAAGGGGCCGGTGGAGATTCGCGAGGGCAACGGGCTTTACTACATTCACACCCGGCCCTGTCCGGCCTATGACGAAGCGGGCCATTCCTGCCGGGTCTATGGCCAGGACGTGAAGCCGCCGGGTTGCTCCGATTTTCCGGTGTATGAGGATGGCGGCTGCGTGATGGCCGACCTGCGCTGCGAGGCGGTCGATCTGGATGCCTTGCAGGCCTGGCTGGCCGAGCGCCTGGGGCCGGAATTCCGCATTGTCGAATCGGCCGACCGCGATTTTCCCTTCCTGATCACGCTGGCGATCCGGCGGCAGGGCGCGAAGCGCGAGGCGGGCAAGCGGCGGGGCCGCTAAGTCCGGCCGATGCCAGAATGAAAAAAGGGCCGCGTGTAGCGGCCCTTTGGCTTGGTGCCCGACGCGGAATCAGGCGCGACTCTGGATTTCCTCGATGTAGCCGAGCATGCCGGTCTGGATGTTGCCGGCGTTGCCTTCGTCGGTGTCGATGTGCATGGCCAGGCGGAAAGCCGGATTCACGCGGACGACGACGTCGCCGAAGATCAGCTGGCGTTCGCCTTCGATGCGCACGCGGACGATGGTGTTGTCGCGCACATGGAAGCGCATGGCGTCTTCCGGCGTCATGTGGATGTGACGCTGGGCGCAAACGACGCCGCGTTCGATCACGGCGCTGCCGGCCGGGCCTTCCAGCGTCAGGCCGGGGGTGCCGGCGAGATCGCCGGACTGGCGGATGGGCGGCTGCACGCCGAGCTTGAACTGCTCGGTCATGGCGATTTCGACCTGGGTTTCCTTACGCGTCGGGCCGAGCA
>JAYRUZ010000096.1:0-7407 GCA_041918795.1 Azonexus sp.
TTTGCCGTGCGCGAAATCGATATCGGCATGGTGGCCGATGTCGGTGTGCTACAGCGTCTGCCCAAGCTGATCCCGGAAGGGCTGGCGCGCGAACTGGCCTATACCGGGCGCAATCTCGGCGCCGACGAAGCGAAGGCGTGCGGGCTGGTCAATGCCGTGTGGCCCGAGGCGGACAGCCTGCGCACCGGCGTGCTGCAGATCGCAGCGCAGATTGCCGCCAAGTCGCCGCTGTCGGTGCGTGGCTCGAAGGAAATCCTCAATTACAGCCGCGACCACGGCGTGGCCGACGGGCTGAATTATGTGGCGACGTGGAATGCGGCCATGCTGCTATCGGCCGACCTCAAGGAAGCGATGACAGCCAGCCGCGAGAAGCGGGCGCCGCAGTTTCTCGACTGAATCAGGACAGCCGGCTTTCGCGATGCCGGCGCAACGTATCGTCGAGCTGGCGCCACAGGCCGTTCATGCCCTCGTAGCCCAGGTCTTCGCTACAAGCCGCTTCCAGGCGATAGCGCAGGATGAGCAGGGTGCGCAGTTCACCGGCAACGGCCGGTGCGGATTGCGGCCCCGATAGGTCGAGCAGGCGGCGAACGGCCTGGCGCTCACCGAGATTGACGCCGCATTCGTTGGCCAGGCGGCCGATCAGTTGCTGCAGCGAACGCATGTTTTCCGGCGCATCGGCGATTTCGAAGGCGGTGTCGTGCATCGTCTCTCTCCATGGCTGTCTTTATCCCGACATGATGGAGCGCGAAGATTTCACTCGTGTGAAGGTCGGCGGCCTTACTGCATGCTGTCGTAGAGGGCGCGCACGTCGTGGTAGCTGTCGTCGGTGACGACGGTGAAACCGGTGGCTTTCAAGTCCTTGAACATGGCCAGCAAGGCCGGCGTTTCACTGAAGAAGGTGCGGCGAATGCGCTCCACCAGCGGTCCGCACAGGTTGCTGCGATAGACGAAGGGATCGTAGGCGATCGCTTCAGAGCGCCAGACGATTTTGAACTCTTCGGGTTGCAGCGTGCCCTTGCGGATTGCCTCGTCGACGCGGCGACTGGAGACGAAGGCGGCATCGACGATGCCAGCCTGCACGGCCCGTATGGCCCGGTCGTGGGAGCCGGCGTAGCTGATGCGTTGGAAATAGCCTTCCAAGCTGCTGCCGGTCAGCGCCGCAATGGCCTGGCGCGGAATCAGCGCGCCCGAGGTACTGGCCGGATCGATCAGGTTGAGCGTCTTGCCGCGCAGGTTTTCCAGCTTGTCCAGGCCTTGTCCGGCACGCGTGACGAGCAGGGCGCGGTAGCTGTTGGGTACATCGGAAAATTGACCGGGTGATTGGCTCAGCGTGGCGAATGGGGTGATGGCCGGGTCGCGCTTTTTGGCGATGGCGTAGGCGGCCGGTCCCAATTCGGCGATATCGATGCTGCGTTCGACCAGGCCCTCGATTGAGGTGGTGTAGGAATTGGAATGCACCAGTTCGACCCGTCGGCCAAGCGACTTCTCCAGCGCCTGCAGCAGCGGGCGGTATTCGCGGGCGACCGTCTCCTGGCTTTTCTTGGGAATGACCGCCAGACGCAGGGGTTTGGGGTCGTCGCAGGCAGCATGCACGCTCGAAACCAAGGTGGCGAAGAGAACAAGCAGACAGGCGAGGCAATTCTTCATAGCGGAGCGAGGGTGGTTTCCAGCAAAAGCCGAGCGGCATCTTCGGCGGCGACCGGGCGGCTCAGCAGATAGCCTTGGACTTCATCGCAGCCAGCGGTTTTCAGATGCACCAGTTGGTCGACCATTTCGACATTGCCGGCGATGACACGCAGATTCATGTTGTGGGCCAGCGTGATGATCGAGGCCACGATGGCGCCGTCGTCGGTACTGTTGCGGATATTGCCGACCAGTGCCGGGGCGATCTTGATGGCGTGCAGCGGCAGGGCGCGAAGGTGGTTCAGGTTGGAAATGCCCTGGCCGGCGTTGTCCAGCGTCAGCCGGAAACCTTGACTGGCCAGCCCGGCCAGCGCGCCGGCGATTGCCTCGGTCGGCAGGTCGAGCAGCGTGCGTTCGGCGATTTCGATCTCGATGTCGCTGGCGTGCAGGCCGGACTGGCTAAGGGCAGAGCTCAGTTGCCGAGGCAGGTTGCCGATGCTCAATTGCTGCCCCGAAAGATTGATCGCGACCCGTGGCACGGGTACGCCATCCGCACGCCAGTCGGCGATCTGCCGGCAGCAGGCGGCAATGACCCAATATTCGAACTTGGGCAGGTGCTCGTTGCGTTCGGCCAGGGAGAGGAAATCGCCCGGGTAGATCAGGCCGAATTCGGGGTGGGTCCACCGGATCAGGGCTTCCAGGCCGACGATGCGGTAGTCTTCGAGGCGCACGCGCGGCTGGAAGTGCAGGGTCAGTTCGCCATTGGCGATGGCGTCGGGTAGTGCGTGTTCGAGGCGGCGGCTGCGGTCGCCACCTTGATGCAGGGAGGGGTCGTAAAAGGTGAAGCGGCTGCGTCCGGACTGCTTGGATTGATACATGGCGGTGTCGGCATGGCGGCATAGCGCGGCAATGTCGGCGCCGTCGCGCGGATAGAGCGCGATGCCGATGCTCGGGCTGATGTGGAGGGCGTGGCCTTCGAGCACCAGGGGCCGGGCGATATTCTGGATCAGCTTGTCAGCCACTGCGCTGCAGTCATTGGGCGTTTCCAGGCGGGTTAGCAGGACGGCGAATTCGTCGCCACCCAGGCGGGCGATGACGTCGGATTCGCGCAGCGTCTGGCGCAGGCATTCGGCCACCTCCTGCAGCAGCAGGTCGCCGATGTGATGGCCCAGGCTGTCGTTGACCGCCTTGAAGCGGTCTAGATCGAGATACATCAGCGCATAGTGCTTGCGACTGCGCTTGGCGTGGTTCAGGTGGCTGTTGACCAGTTCATGGAACATGCGTCGGTTGGGCAGGCCGGTCAGCGGGTCGTGCGCCGCCAGTTCGAAGGCGCGCCGCTTTTCTTCTTCGAGCCGCCGGATCAGCAGGCGGTTTTCACCGTCCGACTGTTCCAGTGCCGTGAGCAACTGGGTCTGCTGACGCAGGCTGAAGGCAATCCACCAGGCAGCAAAGGCGATTGCTGCGGTGCACAGGCCCAAAATGGCAAAAAACCGGCTGCGGTTGGCCTGATGTTCGCCGAGGATGTCGTCCTGGGAACGGCTGACCGCCACCGTGAAGGGGTAGCGCTTCAGCGGCTGGTAGCTGGATAGATAAACCTGGCCGTCGTCGAATAACCTGCCGGACAGCGATCCCGCGTTCTCGGCCCCGGCCGGCAGGGCGGAAGGTGGCCGGCTCTGGGTCTTCAGGGCCAAGCCGGCGCGGCGGGCTTCGATCAGTTCGTCGCCGTCGCGGCTGACGATGTGGATCAGGCCGCTGCGTCCGATTTCGATGTTCTGGTAGAGGCCGAGGAAGTAGCCGAGGTCGAGAATGGCGAGCAGGCCACCGTTGCTGCGGCCGGCTTCGTCGGCGAGCGGAAAGTAGAGGGGGATTTGCCAGGACTGTTCGCCGTGCTTGTCGTCGGGCAGCAGGAAGACCTCGGACGCCGCCGGTTTGTCGATCAAGGCGCGCAAGGCGGCGGTGCTTTCGGCATTGAGCCGGCCCGGTGTCGAGGCAAAGAGCGTGTGCAATTGGCGGTCGTACAGCGCGATGCGCAGATAGACCTTGTCGGCGGTGCGGACCAGCGACATGGCCGAATTCAGGTCGAGTCCCTTGCGGCCTTGCAGCTCGGCCGAGGCCAGGGCCATCAGGCGGCCGCGATCGATGATCTGGGCCAGGTTTTCGGCGACGATGGCGGCCAGGTTCTGCTGCTGGGCCTGAGTATTACGCAGGATCAGCTGGCGCTCGGCGTCGAGGCGTTGCAGGCCGTAGCCCCAGGCGACGACGAGCATGCCCAGCATCAAGGCAACGATGCCATAAGGCAGGTGGCTGCGCAGAGAGCGATGGAGTCGGCCTGGCCAGTTGTGGGGCGGGAGTTGGGAGCGGGTAGGCACCGCGAACGGAATCGAGAAAGTGTCGCCCGATCATATTTCCCGCACGTTGCATTTTTGTTACGGAAAAGCCTTTTCCGGCATAGGGCGTTGTCAGTGAATGCTCGCTTGGCCGGGGCGGGCGCTCAACCATCTGAGCAAGGTACCGAACAGCAGATCGGGATCGATCGGCTTGGCGATGAAATCGTCCATACCCGCCGCCAGACAGCGCGTCTTGTCCTCGGCGAAAGCGTTGGCGGTCATGGCCAGGATGGGCGTTTCATCGAGGGCGGGATTCTGGCGGATGCGGCGGGTGGCTTCGAGTCCATCCAGGCGCGGCATCTGCATGTCCATCAGGATGAGGTCGAAGGCTTCGTCCTGCAGGCGGTCGAGCGCCGCTTGTCCATCATCGGCGACCTCGACGTGCAGGTTGATCGCTTCGAGCAGGGCGCGGGCGATTTCCTGATTGATCGGCTCGTCCTCGACCAGCGGCACCCGGCTGCCGGCGAAGTCGGCGGCGATGATGTTTTCTGCCTCGTTGGTGGCGGCCAGCCGACCGTCGGCCAGCTGCATCAGAACGCCGATCGGTACGCTTTCGTACAGGCTGCGGTAACGCGCTTCGCTTTCGCGCCGCTTGTCTTCGGCCTGACGCAGCGCCGAGCGATCCTGAAAGGTGCATAACATGCCGGTGAAACGGCCGGTTTCTTCATAGGGGACGAGCGAACCGCCGAACCAGGTGCGTTGGCCGGCGGCGTTGCCCAGGGCGCAGACAAAATGGCTGGTTTCCAGCCGCTCGGCTGCGTCCAGATAGAAGGGGCGGAAACTGTGCTGGAGGTCAGCTCGCCAGTCGCCGACGATCTGTTGCCCGATGCCGGCGGCGGGATCGATGCCGAAGTGGCTGGCGACGGCGGCGTTGGCGTAGACGATGCAGTGCGCTTCATCGGTGACGAAAACGGCGTCGGGCAATTTGCCGACGATGGTTTCGAAAAAGGCGGAAGCGTTGCGATCCATGGATCGTGACCCACCAGCGGAATGACCAAGTTAATGATTTTGGTAATTTATATAAATAATTAAATTATTGATATTTTTGAGTTTGTGAAAATTGCCGAAAAATCCCTGTGCACCGCAGCAGTGCTATCGATTGGCGAAATTTAGAAACTGCGGAGCGCAGTGCCTGCTGGCTGGGCGAATGGCTGGCTTGCTAAACTGCGCCTTCGTTCATCCGAGGCAATCCGCATGAAGCTGCAGCACCTGGCGATTGGCGCCCGTTTCGAATACGAGGGGCAGGTCTATGTCAAAACCGGCCCGTTGACGGCGAGCGCCGAGCAGGGCGGGCAGCGCGTCATTCCGCGCTATGCGGTGTTGAAGCCGCTCGATCTGCCGGCGCCGGAGACAGCGGCGGGGGGACGCGGCCCGCTGAACCGCCAGGCCGTGCTCAAGGCCTTCAACGCCTTCCATGCCACCTGTGCTGGCCTGGTCGGCGAGAGCGCCGCGGCCGAGCTGGAGGAAGCCCGTCAGCGCTTCATCGCCGCACTCAAGTAGTTTCGCTTATTTTTTCGCCGCCTTGTTGGCCTCGGCCATGCGCTGCAGGCGCTGGCCAACTTGCTCCAGTTCGCGCTGGATCGCCTGCATGCGCACCGGGTCGGCCGGCTCCGGCTTGTCGCTGCCTTCGAGGTAAACCGATTCCATGGCCAGCGATTCGAGCATCAGCGTGATCAGCCGGCGGGTGTCATCGAGCAGCGGCTGGCGCGGGTCGCCGTTGGGCAATTCGATGGCATCGAATTGGGCCTGCAATCTGCGGAAAACCGGCGCATGCACGCTGCGGCTGCGATCGTCGGCTTCACGCTCGCTCATCCGACCGGCCTTGATGTCATCCTGCTCCTTTTGCAGCGCGGCGAAGGCCGCCTTGAACGAAGTCGTCGCCTCGGCAAAAGATGTGTTGGCGGTAAAGCGCAGCTTCTGGTCGATGCGCGCATGCGGCGCCATCGCCGCCAGCCCGGAGGTGGCCAGCATGACCGCGGCCAGTCCGGCCAGGGCGCGCGACTTGCGCGTGCGCAGGAAGTGCTCCATGTCGAAGCGCTCCGGCAGCAGATAGGCGAGGGCACAACCGCCGATCAGCCCGCCTATGTGCGCCGCATTGTCGATGCCCGGCTTGGTGAAGCCCTGGAGCAGGGCATAGACGATGAAGATGCCCAGGCTGCTGACGGTCTGCTTGCCGAAGGACGGCGGCAGCTTGTCGCGGTGTTGGAGAATGCCGACCAGCAAGGCGCCGGTGACACCGAAGACGGCCCCCGAAGCGCCGACCGAGACCGCCTGCTGGGCGGCGAAATGCAGGCTCAGGGCGCTGCCTATCAAGCCAGAACCAAAGTAGATCAGGGCGAACTGGCGGTGGCCGTAGATGCGCTCGACCGTGACACCGGCGGCGGCCAGACCGATCATGTTCATCGCTACATGCATCAGGCCGTTGTGCAGGAAGGTTGCGCTGAGCAGGCGCCACCAGTCGCCCTTCTGCACTTCGGAGGCGGCGTTGCCGCCCCAGACCAGCAACTTTTCCGCCGGCGAGCCCATGGCGCTGCCGCCGTGCTGCACCGTCCATAGCCAGATGACGACGTTCAGCCCGACCAGCAGCCAGGTCAGCCAGGGCGTGGCGAAAGATTTCAGCTTGTCCTGGAAGGCTTTTTCCTCGGCGATTTCGTCGAGGAAACGCTGGCCGCTGGTGCGGCTGCCTTGCGCCTGCAAGTGGCGGTCGATGGCAGAGAAAATGCCCTGTTGCGTCGCTTCGTCGAACAGGTCGAGCTGCAATGCCGGACGGGCGGCATTGCGCCCGGTCCAGAAGCTGCTGCGATTGGGTAGATCGGGCGAAGCGTGCAGGTTGAGTTGCAACAGGCGAACGTTGTTCACCACGCTCAAGCTGACCGACTCGATGGTCGGCCAGTCGTATTGCTTGTTGTCGCCGGGAAAGAGCGATGACCAGATGCCGTGCTGATCGAGCGTGATCAAGGGTTCGCCCAGGCGCATGCGACGGCGCAACATCAGGTCCAGGCTACCGAACAACACCAGGCAGAAAATTCCGCCCATCAGCACGATCCCCGGGCGACCCTGGCTGGTCAGCCAGGTGATCAGGAAGCCGAAGATGCCGGCTACCCAGAGCCAGCGCCTGACCTTGCCCGTCTTGCTCCGGCGCGAGGCGCAGAAATGTTCGGTTTCCTTGGCGGGGAGGGTGGCGAGCAGGGGATCCATGGGCATACAGCGTGGCGTGTAGCGAAGGCTCGTATGATATCGGAATGCCGCTGCCCGGTCATTGTTGTCGCTTACGAAGCCACAATAAAAAAGGAGGGGCTAGCCCCTCCTGGTTGCTGCTGCGGATGGCAATCAGAAATTGACGCCAACCTTGATACCGAAAGTCCAGTTCTCGAACTGCACGCGGTCGCGCTCGTTG
>JAYRUZ010000097.1:0-7358 GCA_041918795.1 Azonexus sp.
TTCTCCAACAGCGACATGAAGACCGGTGCCTTGCCGGCGCCGGTTTTTCCTGCCGCAACGCTGGCCGGGCAGGGCTTGCCACTGGTCGGCTGGAGCGGTTATGGCGGTAATCTGCCCCGGCTGTTGAGCGCCACCGGCAAGGCCGGCCATATCAACCCGCTGGTCGACTTCGATGGTGTCTTCCGGCGGGTGCCGATGATCGTCGAATATGCGGGCGAGTACTACGATTCGCTTTCGCTCGCCGTGGTCCGCGAGTTGTTGGGCAATGGCCGGGTCGTGCCGGGAATTCCCGACCCGGCCTCCGGCATTGAGTGGCTGGACATCGCTGGCGAACGGGGTGCCTTGCGCGTCCCGGTCGACCGCCATGTGGCGGCCCTGGTGCCCTATCGCGGTTACGAGCACAGTTTTCCTTACATTGCTGCGGTGGACGTGCTGAAAGGGCGAATTTCCAAGGACTTCCTTGCCGGGAAGGTCGTGCTGGTCGGAACCACGGCCCCCGGTCTGATGGACCTGCGCTCGACCCCGGTCGGTGCCGTTTATCCCGGCGTTGAAGTGCACGCCAACCTGATTGCCGGGATGTTGAGCGGCGAGGTCAAGGAAAAGCCGGGTTACGTGCTGGCTATCCAGGTGTTGCAGATGCTGTTGTTTGGTGGGCTTCTGGCGTTGGCACTGCCCATGTTGTCGCCCGTTCGCGCGACTTTGTTGACGCTTGGCGTACTGGCAGTGATCACGCTGGCCGATCTGTGGGTATGGGGCGAAGCCGGCCTGGTGCTTCCGCTGGCAGCCGAGTTGTTGCTGGTGGTGGTGCTTTTTGCCTTCAACATGTCGTGGGGCTATTTCGTCGAGTCGCATTCGAAGCGGCGCTTCGCCGAGTTGTTCGGCCAGTATGTGCCGCCAGAACTGGTCGACGAGATGGCGCGTAACCCCGAGGAGTACAGCATGGAAGGGCGGAGCGAAGAGCTGACCGTGCTGTTCGCCGATATCCGCGGTTTTACCAGCATTTCCGAGGGCATGTCGGCGCGCGATCTGGCACACATGATGAACCTCTATCTCGATGCGATGACGGCAGTGATCCGCCACGAGCGGGGCACCCTGGATAAATACATCGGTGACGCCATCATGGCCTTCTGGGGGGCGCCGGTCGCTGAGCCAGGACATGCCCGCCATGCCGTGCTGGCCGCACTGGCCATGCAGCGGGGCGTGCGGGAATTGAGGCCGAAGCTGGCGGCGCACGGTTGGCCGGACCTGACCATCGGCATCGGCATCAACACCGGCCAAATGGTGGTTGGTGACATGGGTTCCTCGCTGCGCAAGGCCTACACGGTCATCGGCGATGCGGTCAATCTCGCTTCCCGTCTGGAGGGGATAACCAAGGTGTACGGGGCCGGTATCGTGGTCGGCCAGGCTACCCGGGAGCAGGCCGACGGCGTTGTCTTTCGCGAGCTCGACCGCGTGCGCGTCAAGGGCAAGGACGAGCCGGTCGCCATCTATGAACCGCTCGGTTTGCTTGACGAAATGGCCGGCCAGGAAATCGATCGAGTGGATCAGTGGCATGCCGCCCTGGCTGCTTATCGCGCACGTGAATGGAATAAGGCCGAGCAGCAGATATACAATCTGCTCCAGTGTCAGCCCGACTGCCGTCTGTATCAGCTGTATGCCGAGAGGATCGCCACACTGCGCGAGAATCCGCCAGACGAGCCGTGGGATGGCGTAACCAGCTATCAGACCAAATAGACATGAAGCTACGCGTACTGGGTTGTAGTGGAGGTATCGGCGGTCGGAACCAGCGGACGACATCCTTTCTGCTCGACCACGATATCCTGATCGATGCCGGCACCGGCGCTGCCGACCTGTCGATTGCCGAACTGGCCATGATCGACCATGTCTTCCTGACCCATGCGCATCTCGATCACATCGTATCGCTGCCCCTGCTGATCGACACCGTCGCCGATCGTCGCCGCCAGCCGCTGGTGGTGCATGCGACCCAGGCGGTGCTGACCATTCTGCGTAACCACATTTTCAACTGGGCGGTTTGGCCCGACTTTTCCGAACTCCCCACGCGTGAAGCGCCGTTCCTGCGGTTCGAGGAACTCACCGTGGGTGAGCCGGTAAGTGTCGGTGGAAGAAGTATCACGGCCTTGCCGGTCGAGCATACGGTGCCGGCAGTCGGTTATTGCATCGACTCCGGGTCGGCCAGCGTGGTCTTCTCCGGCGATACCGGGCCATGCGGCGCCTTCTGGCGCTCGCTTAACCGCATCGCCAATTTGCGTCATCTGATCATCGAATGCGCTTTTTCCAATCGCGAGCAAAAGCTGGCGGCCAGTTCAAAGCATTTGTGCCCAAGCATGCTGGCGAAGGAACTGCAGCAGTTGGAGCGCGACTGCGATATTCATATCACCCATCTCAAGCCGGGACAGATCGAGCTGACGATGGAGGAAATCGAGGCGTCCCTGGGCGATTATCGGCCACGCATGCTGCAGAACAACCAGGTCATCGAGTTCTGAGATGCCGCTGAGCGCCGAACGCTTGAGTTGCCTGAAACCCGTCCAGGGACTCTCGCCGGCGCGTCTCGATGAACTGGCCAGTCTTTGCGATGCGCGTTCCTTCGCGCTGGGCAGCGATCCATTGCAGGAACTGGCTGCTCCGGCACAGTTCCTCTATCTGCTGGCCGGTGAACTCAAGCTCGATCTGCCCGACGGTAGCATGCGCTTGCTGGTGGGCGGTTGCGACGAGGCCTTGTGGCCCCTCGGCTACATGATGGGGCCATCGGTACGCAGTAAGGCCGTGACCGATGTGCTGATGCTCAGCCTCGATTTCGAGCTGCTCGACCTGATGATGACCTGGGATGGCCTGTCGGCCTCGGCGAATAAACTCGCTACTCCGGGTATGCCCGATGCGGCAATGTCCTGGGATACGCTGGGCGGAGCTTTTTCCGCACGCTTGCTCAAGGGCAGTGGCTTGGCACAGTTGCCGCCGGCCAATATTCATTCGCTACTGCAGCGTTTTGAAAACCTTCCGGTCAGGCAGGGGCAAATTGTCATCCGCGAAGGCGATGCCGGCGATTATTTCTACCTGATCGAGAGCGGGCGTTGCGCGGTAACGCGGCGTGTTGGCGGAACCGAGCTGGCCTTGGCTGACTTGAAGGCCGGCGACTCCTTTGGTGAAGAAGCCTTGCTATCCGATGCACGGCGTAATGCCAGCGTGACCATGCGCACGGATGGCATGCTGCTACGCTTGGCCAAGCCGGATTTCATTGCCCTGCTGCAGGCGCCGCTGCTACAAACGCTGGATCGCTCTGCTGCCGAGGCGCGGGTGGCGGATGGTGCGCTCTGGCTTGACGTGCGCTATCCGGCTGAGTTCGCTGAAGACGGGCTGCCTGGTGCCATCAATTTACCCCTGAGCGAAATGCGCAATGCCTTCGATCTGCTCGACAAGGCGCGTGAATACATTGTCTATTGCCAGAGTGGGCGGCGTAGTTCAGCGGCCGCCTTTCTTTTGGCACAACACGGATTCAAGGCCTTCTGGCTGCAGAACGGTCTTGGCTCAACGGAGAAAACATGAGTGACGTCGCTGGCCGCTTGCTGTTCCTGAAAAACCTGCAAGCGGTGACCAACAAGATTCATGCGACCAGCAATGTCGACGAGATCATGCTGGAGTTGTCGCAGGATATCTGCAACCTGTTCAATGCCGATCGCCTGACCATTTACGTGGTTGGCGACGACAAATTGTCCATCGTCTCCAAGGTCAAAACCGGCCTCAATTCGTTCAAGGACATCCGCTTGCCGATCTCCGAGCAGAGTATTGCCGGCTATGTGGCGGTGCACCGCAAGCCGGTCAATATTCGCGATGTTTACGACGAAGTCGAGCTCAAGCAATACAGTCCGAAAATGCGTTTCCTGCAGGAGGTCGACAAGCGGACCGGGTATCGCTCGAAGCAGATGCTCGCGGTACCGGTGATTGGCGGCGACGGGGAGGGGGAGTTGCTGGGGGTCGTCCAGTTGATCAACCACCGGGAGGATCAGCCGTTCTCGGCGCTGCTGGAAGAGGGCGCCGGCGAACTGGCGCAGACTTTGGCGGTGGCCTTGATTCAGCGGCGCAATGCGCCTTTCGTGGCCCGCACCCGATACGACCACCTGATTGCCGATGGCATCCTGGCGCCGGCCGAGATGGAGTTGGCGCAACGGGCCGCGCGCCAGAAGGGCAACGAGCTCGAAGATACCCTGATCGATGATTTCAAGGTGGGACCCGCTGCCTTGGGTGCGGCACTGGGCAAGTTTTTCGGTGTGCCTTACGAAGGGTTCAGGGGCGAGCGAATCAAGCCCGTTGACCTGTTGCGCAATATCAAGCGCGAATATGTCGATGAGAACCATTGGCTGCCGTTGGAGGATACGGCAGAGGGACTGGTGGTGCTGACGCCGGATCCGGAGCGTTTGCGCACCTCGCGCATGGTTAATAACATTTTTCCCAAGAGCAAGATTCTGTATCGGGTAACGACCCGGCGTGAGTTTGCTGCGACGGTCGATCAATTCTTCGGTTCGCTGTCCGACATCGGTTCGGTCGATGACCTGTTGTCGGGCATGGGCGATGCCGACGAAGCGCTGGATAGCGGCGACGATGTGTCGGCGGCCGCGGATAACGAACTGGTCCGCCTGGTCAACAAGATCATCGTCGAGGCCTACCAGCAGGGTGCTTCCGATATCCATATCGAGCCGCGTCCAGGCAAGGAAAAGACCCAGATCCGTTTTCGCAAGGACGGTTCGCTGGTCAATTACATCGAAATCCCGGCGTCCTACCGCTCGGCGCTGGTCACCCGCCTGAAGATCATGTGCGATCTCGATATTTCCGAGAAGCGCAAGCCGCAGGACGGCAAGATCAAGTTCAAGAAGTACGGCCCGCTCGATATCGAGTTGCGTGTGGCGACCATCCCCACTGCGGGCGGTGTCGAGGATGTGGTGATGCGCATCCTGGCTGCCGGTGAGCCGATCAAGCTCGACCAGCTGGGCCTGTCGCCGCTGAATCAGCAGAATCTGGTCAAGTGCGTCGAGAAACCCTACGGTCTGTTCTTCGTCTGCGGCCCGACCGGTTCGGGCAAGACGACGACGCTGCACTCCGTTCTTGGCTACCTCAATCGTCCGGATACCAAGATCTGGACAGCGGAAGACCCGGTCGAAATCACCCAGAAAGGCTTGCGCCAGGTGCAGGTGAACCGCAAGGCGGGGCTGGATTTTGCGACAGTGATGAAAGCCTTCCTGCGCGCCGATCCCGACATCATCATGGTTGGCGAAATGCGCGATGCGGAAACGACGGGCATCGGCATCGAAGCCTCACTGACCGGCCACCTGGTTTTTGCCACCCTGCATACCAACTCGGCGCCGGAGTCGATCATCCGATTGCTCGACATGGGCATGGACCCCTTCAACTTTGCCGATGCCTTGCTCGGGATACTGGCCCAGCGTCTGGGTAAGCGCCTGTGCAAGGCGTGCAAGGAAGCCTATCAGCCGGATGCAGCAGAGATTGAAACCCTGCTCCACGAGTATTGCGAGGAGCTGACGCACACCGAAGCCTGGTTGCGTGACCCGGATGCCGCCTTGGCGCTGATCCGTCAGGAGTGGCGCACGCGCTATGCGCCGGATGGCAAGTTCAAGCTGTATCGGGCCAAGGGCTGCCCCGCTTGCAACGATACCGGATACAAGGGGCGTGTCGGTCTGCACGAATTGCTGGTCGGTAGCGATACGGTGAAAAAACTGATTCAGGAAAAGGCGCGGGTTGCGGAAATCCTGGCTTGCGCCTTGAATGAAGGCATGCGCACCTTGAAGATGGATGGCATCGACAAGGTGCTGCAGGGAATTACCGACATCAAGCAGGTGCGAGCCGTCTGCATCAAATAAGGGGGCAATATGGAAACGCTTGACGATCTCTTCAGCCGCCTCGAGCGCCTCAACGATATTGGAGCATCGCTCTCCAACGAGCGTGACCTCAACGCCTTGCTTGAGAAAATACTGCTCGCCGCCAAGCAGATTACGCATGCCGATGGTGGAACGCTGTATCTGATTTCCGAGGACAGGCAGCAACTCAACTTCGAAATCGTGCGTACCAACTCGCTGGGCATCGCTTTCGGCGGCACCACCGGTCAGCCGATGTCCGGCAAGTTTCCCAGCCTGCCGCTCTACAAGGAGGATGGGGCGCCGAACAACAGTATGGTGGCAGCCTATGCCGCCCTGACCGGCAATACGGTGAATATCGCCGATGCCTACACGGCCGAAGGCTTCGATTTCTCCGGTACGCGCAAGTTTGACGAGCGTACCGGCTACCGCTCGCAATCCTTCCTGACCGTGCCGATGAAGAACCATGAAGCAGAGGTCATCGGTGTCCTGCAACTGATCAACGCAATCGGCGAAACGAATGGTCAGGTGGTCGAATTCTCGCGCGCCGATCAGCGCCTGGCCGAGTCACTGGCATCACAGGCAGCGGTTGCGTTGACCAATCGGCAACTGGTGCAGCAACTGGAAACGCTGTTCGAGTCCTTCATCAAGTTGATCAACTTGGCGATTGACGAAAAGTCGCCCTATACCGGCGGCCATTGCCAGCGTGTCCCTGAGTTGACCATGATGCTGGCCGAAGCGGTGAACGCCACCAGCGAAGGCCCGCTGGCCGATTTCACTCTGACAGACCAGGATCGCTACGAACTGCGCATCGCCGCCCTGATGCACGACTGCGGCAAGATCACCACGCCGGTGCATGTTGTCGACAAGGCGACCAAGCTGCAGACCCTTTTTGATCGCATCCATCTGGTCGATACCCGTTTCGAAGTGGTCAAGCGCGATGCCGAGGTACGGATGTGGCGCAGTGTGGCCGAAGGCATGCCCTATGCCGAAGCCCAGGCCGTGTATGTTGATTTTTGCCAAAAATGCGATGTGCACCGCAGCATGCTGCGCAAATCGAACATTGGCGGCGAAAAAATGAGCGACGACGATATCGCGCTGGTGCGCGAGATTGCCTCCGCTTATCGCTGGCGCAACCCTGAAGGCGAGGAAGTGCCCTTCCTCAACGACGACGAACTGGAAAACCTGACCATTCGCGCCGGCACCCTGACGGCGGCCGAGCGTGAGATCATCAACTACCACATCGTCGCCACCATCAAGATGCTGGAGCAGCTACCCTGGCCCAAGCACCTGAAGAACGTTCCTGAATACGCCGGTGGCCATCACGAGCGCATGGACGGCAAGGGTTACCCCAAAGGCTTGAAGCGCGAAGAGATGAGCTGGCAGGCCCGAATGATGGGCATCGCCGATATCTTCGAGGCGCTGACGGCAAAAGACCGGCCATACAAGGAAGGAATGAAGCTGTCGCAAGCCTTG
>JAYRUZ010000098.1:0-7337 GCA_041918795.1 Azonexus sp.
CACGAGCATCTGGAAGAACGCATCCGCGAGGCAACCTGCGAACTGGCCGGCGAACGCGATGCCGCCGAAAAGGCCAACAAGGCGAAAAGCCGCTTCCTGGCCGCCGCCAGCCATGACTTGCGGCAGCCGCTGCACGCCCTGTCGTTGTTCAGCGCCGATTTGATGCATCAGGTCCGCGCTGGCAAGACCGCCGGCCTGCCACATCTGGCCGAGCAGATTTCGACATCGGCCACGCTGCTCGGCGAGCTGCTCGATTCACTGCTCGACGTGTCCCGTCTCGACGTCAATGGCGTCAAGCCCGAAATCCAGACCTTTGCCCTGACTCCGCTGTTCGATCGGCTGCAAGAGTCATTCCGGCGCGATGCGACGGACAAGCAGGTCGCGTTGCTCTTCCGCCGCTCCGAGGTCTGGGTGAAGTCGGACCCGAAGATGCTCGAGCAGATACTGGCCAACCTGATTTCCAACGCCCTGCGCTACACGCCGGCCGGTGGCCGCATCCTGGTTGCTGCCCGGCGCCGCGGCGAGCAGTTGCAACTCGAAGTGCGCGACAGCGGCATCGGTATCGCCCAGGAAAACCAGTCGGCCATCTTTGCCGAGTTCTACCAGGTCGGCAACGCCGCCCGCGAACACAACAAGGGGCTGGGTCTCGGTCTATCCATCGTCGACCGTCTGGCCCGAGCCCTCGGCCACACGCTCAGCCTGCGCTCGCGCCTGGGCGAAGGCACCACCTTCTCCATCCGCCTGCCGCTGAGCACCGCCGAAATCGGCCGCGCCCCGGTCGACGAGGCAACGGAGTCAGCCACTCGCCTGCACCTGCTGGGCGATTCGGCCGACCTGCGGGCCTGCCGCGAGCTCATTGTGCATTGGGGTTACGTGGTGGAGGACGAGGCATCGGAGGCCAACAGCGGACTGCTGACCATCGCCGATGCGAGCCAGATCGAACAGGGCATCGCCGTCAGCGGACCGCTGATCGTCCTGGTGCCGGACAACGGCACCGAACTGCCGGCTGGCGCGCAGGGCCTGGTCCTGCCGATCCGGCCGGCCAAGCTGCGCGCCCTGCTCAACCAGGTTCAGAAGACGTTTTCGAAATCGATCCCGTAACGGGCAACGGCAACCAGCGCCTGGGTCCGGCTGCCGACGCCCAGGGCCTTGAACACCGCGGTGGCGTGAATCTTCACGGTGCCCTCGGAAAGATCGAGCTGCTGGGCAATATCCCGGTTCGACATGCCGCGTACCATCAGGCACAGCACCTGGGCCTGGCGGTCGGTCAGGCCGACCTCTTCCGGCTTGACGCTGACCTTGCTCGGCGGCAGTGGCACCGCATCGTCGAGGCGGGCGCCCGGCTGGCCGCTCGGCTTGAAGATATTGCCATCGAGCACCGCGCGCACGGCATCGAGCAAGGCATCGCCGGAATAAGCCTTGGGAATGAAGCCGGAAGCGCCGAGATTGATCACGCGAGTGATGGTCGGCGTATCGTCGAAGGCCGACACGACGGCCACCGGCATCGCCGGATAGCGGCGGCGCAGGATGTCGAGGCCGGCAAAGCCGTCAATCCCCGGCAAGGCCAGGTCGAGCAGGACCAGATCGAAGTCCTCCTCGCCATCGAGCAGCGTCAGCGCCGATTCGAAATCGGCGCTTTCCTGCACGCTCGTATCAGGTTCCAACTGAGCGAGCAGACGCACCAGGCCCTCGCGTACCAAAGCGTGATCCTCGACTACCAGTAGCTTCAACATGCATACCCCCTTGTTATCGGCCTAGTAATTTAGCATTTTGCATTACGAATTGGTTTAAGATGTATCGATCAATCCGCCGGGGAGAGAGAGATGGCAGACGATCAAGTGCACGACCCGCTCAACTTCATGCGCAACATGTGGGGCAACATGGGCTTTTCGCTTCCCGGCATGGTGGCACCCACCTTCGACCTCGACGAACTCGACAAGCGCATCAAGGACATGAAAGCCGTCGAAGGCTGGTTGCGGATGAATCTCTCGATGCTGCAGATGACCATCCAGGGTCTGGAAATGCAGCGTTCGACCGTCGGCGCCGTACAGGCCATGGGCCAGATGGCGGCCGATGCCGCCAAGCGCGTCAGCGAACCGGCCAGCGTTCCTGAAGAGCCGGTGCCGGAAGAACCCGCCGCCAACGCTTTCTCCGAAGCGGCCATGTGGCCGTGGCAGATGATGCAGCAGATGCGCGAGCAGATGCAGCAGTCGGCCGAAGCGGCGGCCCAGGCGGTTGCCGACGAAGCGACCAAGGCCCAGGCCAAGCCGAAAACCGCCGCCAAGCCCCGGGCCAAGCGCCCGGCAACGGCCAAGAAATAATCAGCGGGCGGTCACCCAGGCCGCCCACAACGGCAGGGTCAGCATCGAACCGAGCGTAGTCGCTGAAATCAGCCAGGCCACGCTGCGCCCATCCCCGCCCATGCGCATGGCCAGGATGTAGGCCGACGATGCCGTCGGCAGCGCGGCAAACATCACCACGATCTGGTAATTCAGACCGCTCAGCCCGACCCATTGGCCGACCACGGCGGCAATGGCGGGCAGGGCCAGCAGCTTGACCAGCACCACCCACGAGGAAAAGCCGCGCACGCCGGGCGTGCTTTCCAGGCGCAAGGCGGCACCCACCGTAATCAGGCCGAGGGCGATCGAGGCATCGGCCAGGCGGCCGAGAAAGGCCTGCAGCGGTGCCGGTGGCACAAAGCCGGCCAGGTTGAGGATGAAGCCGGCGGCCGTGCCCCAGATCAGCGGATTGCGCGCCACTTCCCGCCACAGTCCGACTTCGCCGTGACGGGCCAGCATCCACACCGACACCAGATTGACGATGGGCACGGCGGTGCCGACGATCAGGCCCATGGTGGCGATGCCCGGCGAGCCGAACAGCATGCCGGCGACGGCCAGCGCGATGTAGGAATTGAAGCGGTAGGCGCACTGGAACATCGAGGCATAGGTCAGCGCCGGCAGCCTGGTGAACAGCTTGGGCAGCAGGCCGAGCAGCATCGCCCCGCCCATCGCGGCGAAAGCCGTGAGCAGCAGCGGCAGCGCTGCCGCCAGATCGAGCCGGGTCTTGACGATGGCGTTGATCAGTAGCGCCGGAAACAGGATGAAATAGACCAGCTTCTCGACGCCGTTCCAGAAATGATCACCCAGATGCATCCAGCGCCGGATGGCGGCGCCAAGCAGGATCAGGGCGAAGTCGGGGAGCAGGAGCAGGGCGGTCGTCATCGCTGCATTCTAAATGCTGCGGTGCACCGGCCAAAATCCGTAAAAACCACTAGGGCAGGCGGGACTGCCTTGACCCTGTCACGCAAAGCGGAAATACTCGTCGGCACAAGGAGAAGTTCATGAATCTCGAATGGTGGTACTGGATTGTCGGCGGCATCGCACTGGTTCTCGCCGAGCTGGTCATTCCCTCGTTCTTCATCGTCTGGTTCGGCCTCGGCGCACTGCTCGTCGGCCTGCTCGCACTGGCTTTCGACCTGTCGCTGACCGCCCAGCTGGCGACCTGGACCGCCGCCTCGCTCGGTATGGTCTGGCTGTGGTTTCGCGTCTTCAAGCAAAGTTTCGTCAAAACCCAGGTCGGCACGGCCGATGGCGAGGTGATCGGTGAAATCGGCCTGCTGGTCGGCGCCGTCGCTCCCTTCGAACGCGGCAAGGTGCGTTTCCAGCGTCCGGTGCTTGGCGCCGAGGAGTGGGTTTGCCTGGCCGATGCCCCGATCGCTGCCGGCGAACGGGTCAAGGTGATCGCCATCGAAGGCAGTTTCGTCAAAGTCAGCAAGGTTTAAAGAGGCTTTATATGGATATGAACGCAGGTTTCATGGTTACCCTGGCCATACTGGTCTTCGTCGTCGTCACCATCGCCAAGGGGGTGCGCATCGTGCCGCAGGGCGAGGAATGGATCGTCGAGCGGCTTGGCAAGTACCACGGCACGCTCAAGCCCGGCCTCAACATCGTCATTCCCTACCTCGACAAGGTGGCCTACCAGCTGGTGACCAAGGACATCATCCTCGACGTGCAGGAACAGGAGGTGATTACCCGCGACAACGCGGTGATCCTGACCAACGCCATCGCCTTCATCAAGGTCACCGACCCGGTCAAGGCGGTTTATGGCGTGACCGATTTTTCCGAGGCGATCCGCAACCTGATCATGACCACGTTGCGCTCCATCGTCGGCGAAATGGAACTCGACGAGGCGCTCTCCTCGCGCGACAAGATCAAGGCCCGGCTGCGCGAGAGCATCGCCGACGAGGCGGTCGATTGGGGCCTGACCGTCAAGTCGGTCGAGATCCAGGACATCAAGCCCTCGGAGTCGATGCAGAAGGCCATGGAAATGCAGGCCGCCGCCGAACGCGAACGCAAGGCCGTGGTCACCCGCTCGGAAGGCGCCAAGCAGTCGGCCATTCTCGAAGCCGAAGCCCGGCTGGAGTCGGCCAAGCGCGACGCCAACGCCCAGGTCATGCTGGCCGAAGCCTCGGCCGAGGCGATCCGCCGCGTCAGCGCCGCCATCGGCGAGCAGACCGGGCCGATGTCCTACCTGCTCGGCGAAAAATACATCGCCGCCCTGGAACGCATGGGCGAGAAGAACAACGCCAAGGTCGTCGTGCTGCCGGCCGACCTGCAGGAAGCCGTCAAAGGCCTGTTCGGCCGCCGCAGTTAGGCCGTCTGCCTGCCCTGGCGCAAGGCTTCTTCCGCCCAGGCCAACGCCGCCAGCGTGGCCACCTCGATTTCGGCCAGATCATGGCCCAGCGCCTGGGCAAAGCGGGCCACGTTGGCCACGTGGCCTTTTTCAACGGCGATGGTCAGCGACAGGTAGGGGCCGAGCGGCCCGTCGCTGTGCAGCAGCGCATCGCTCAGCGCTGACGAAAGATGGATGCGTTCGACCACGGCCGCCATCGGTACTCCGAGCAGACTGTCGAGCAGGGAAAGCAGGCCGAGCAGGAACAACTCGTCGCAGTCGGCCTTGGCCTTTCTCGCGCTGCCGAGACATTCGAGAAAGCGGCCGCGTGCCAAGGCCAGTTCGAGCAGCACTTCGTCGCGGGGCGAATTGGCGCCGCCACGGAACAAGCCGATCGATATCCAGCGATAGAGCTGCTCGCGCCCCAGCACCAACATCGCCTGCTCGATGCTGGTTACCGTCTGCGCCAGACCCAGCACCGGGGAGTTGGCCATGGCCACGACCTTGACGACCACCCCGGGATCCCGTTTCGCCACCTGCGCGAGTTGATCGACGTCGGCTTCCCGGCGCAGCAGGTTCAACATCTCGATCAGCACCAGACGGCTCTGGCTGATTTCCTTCGCTGCATTTTCCTCGTCGCTCTCGGTCGTGAAGGCACCGAGGCCATAGGCAGCGCCCTGCTCCAGGCAATAGCGGAACTCGGCCCAGCGAGCGATGCCGTCGATCAGCAATTTGACCTCCGGATGAGCCTGGCGCAACTGCCTCATCTGCGCTTCGAACCCCGGCAAGGCATAGGCATTGAAATCGAGCAGCAGGTAATCCGCACTGGCCAGGGCTGCCGGGCACTCGACCAGCGTCCGCCCGGGCAGGGCAACCTTGGCCCCGGCTGCACGCATCGCGGCAGCGGCGCTTTGCCAGCCTTCGTCCGGCATGCCCTCGCCCGGCGGCGAATCGAGCAGGAAAACCGTATGGGGACCGACCAGCGAGGTGAAATCGTGGGCGAACCAGTCCACGGCGCAGAGTGGAATCAAGGCCATTCGGCGCTGGGCAAACTGGGCAACGTTGGCGCCGGACAGCACCGCCACTGTCGCAGCGGCATCCGGCGTGGCTGCCGACTCCGGGCGGCGGGCGGAAAAGCGATAGCCGGCAATGCGGCTGTGCGCGTCGAGGATTTCGTCCCTTTGCACGACGGCCGCAGGCAACGCGGGCGACTCTGTCGGTGCGTTGCGCACAGCGAGTTGGTTTTCGGCCTCCCGGCCAAAGGGATCGGTATGGGTGGGCGATACGGCATGATCGCCCAACATGCGCTTGATAAAGCCAAACATAAATATGATGAAAACGACAATTTTTGTATTTTATCGCGCCTCCGCCATACCAAGGGAATATAGACGCCCCGTCCGGGCCGAGCTTATTCCTTCACGTCGTCGTATTGCTTGCGCAGACGGTTCAGGCCCTGCTGAAAAGCTTCGGCGTCACCGTGGTCGAAGAACCTGGGATAGCGCTCGTGTGCCGCCTTGATCCGGCGGGCATGCTTGATCGGGCACCAGTACTGCTCGGTGCGCGCCGCCACTTCACGCAAATAGCCGGCAACGCCGTTGCCGTAGGAGCAGTAGAAGCAGTTGAACTTCTCGATGATGTTCAGGTAGGGCAGGTCTTCGCGGTCGAACACGATGTAGTCGCTGCGCTTGACCTTGGGAATGCGGTAGATCGGGAAGCAGATGGCTTGATAGACCGTGACGAACAGATCCATCAGCAGGAAGGGCACCCAACCGGCGTAGATGACCGGGGCGGTCAGCACGATCAGGACATTCGAGCGGATCAGGAAGCGGAACAGCCCGGTCTTGTAGCGCCGCTGCTGGCGGGCGAACTCGTCGGCCAGTTCGGCCTTCTTGCGCGCCCAGTCTTCGCGCGCCTGGCGATACTCGTCCTCGAGTTCATTCTGCAGCGTGTCGATGCGGGCGAGCAGTTCGTCGATGTGCTGCTTCATGCGCTGATTCTCCGGCTGCCGGGCATCGGCAAAGGGCAGATGATGCCCGATGGCGGGTCTGGCGTCACGCCGTCAGCCGGCCATCGAGCAGCCGATCGCTCGCGGTGAGCCGACCGGCCGGGCCCGGTTTTTGGCCTTTTTGCCCGGTGCACCGCAGCCGGCGCCTTATTGCCCCCCGGCCATACGCATCGCGCCAGCGGGCGAAGCCACGGTCAGCGGCAGGTGCCGAGCAGGTCAGCCTCGAGTTCGATTTCCATGCCCTTCTCCAGCTTGCGCTCGAGGAACTGGCCGCGATAGAGACGCCCGGCATTGGCCGCCGAACGGGCATGCGGCGTTTCCCAGTCGGTCACCTTCAGGCGGACGACGCCGATCTGCTCGTCGCGCTCGGGCACCTTGTCGGAAACGCAGGGGTAGGCCTTGGCATGACGGACGAACTCTTCGCGCGTGTATTGCTGCATGTTCTTGCCCGGCACGAGCGGGCAGCGCCCGAGGTGGCGAGTGACGATTTCGCTGCCGACCACCTCGCCCTTCAGGTAGAACTTGGGATCGGTAATGATCCAGCCCGAGCCGCCTTCTTCGTAGCGCACGCAACGGCCGACCCGCATCAGTTCGGGATCCTTGAAGAGCAGGCGGGCGGAGGGACGCAGCTCCGGTTCGTCGGCAAGAACGGGCAAGGCCA
>JAYRUZ010000099.1:0-3805 GCA_041918795.1 Azonexus sp.
GCAGGATGTCACGGTTCGACCAAAGGGTCGTTGGCTACACCGAGTGGGTCGTCCGCTGGCGCTGGCTGGTGATCGCGCTGAGCGTCGTGGCCGTCGTGCTGCTGACGGCGGGCGTGCGTCAGATGCGGTTCTCGACCGACTACCGCGAGTACTTCGGACCCGGCAATCCGCAGCTGCAGGCGTTCGACGAAGTGCAGAACGTCTACACCAAGAACGACTACGTGCTGCTGATGTTCGAACCGAAGCGTGGCGACATCTTCGAACCGCGCTTCCTCGACGCGATCCGCAAGTTCACCGCCGACAGCTGGAAGCTGCCGTATGCGCTGCGGGTCGATTCGATCACCAACTTCCAGCATACCGAGGCCGCCGGGGACGATCTGCGCGTGTCGCCGCTGCTGCCGGACGATGCCGAGATCACCGCGGAGCGCATCGCCAAGCTGCGCGAGGTCGCGCTGCATGAGCCGCAGCTCATTGGCCGCCTGATCTCCGAGCGCGGCCACGTCACCGCCGTGGTCATCACCTCGCAGCTGCCGCCGGTCGAGCAGCAGACACGACGCGAACTGCCGGCGACCGTGCTCGCGGCGCGCGCCTTGCGCGATCGCTATCTCAAGGAATATCCCGAAATCGGCGCCATCTACATCACCGGTGCCAACCCGATGAGCTACGCCTTCACCGAGGCGGCCGCGCACGATCTGAAAACCCTGATGCCGGCGATGTACATCGCCATCTTCGTGATCATGTGGCTGATGCTGCGCTCCGGCGGCGCGACGCTCAGTACGCTGCTGGTCGTGTTCTTTTCCTCGCTGTCGGCGATGGGCCTGGCGGGCTACCTCGGCATCGGTCTGACCCCGCCGGTGGTGCAGGCGCCGCTGGTCATCATGGTCCTGGCTGTCGCGGACAGCGTCCATATCTCGCTGACGATGTTCGAATTGATGCGCGAGGGCTGGGAGAAACGCAAGGCGATCGTCGAATCGATGCGCGTCAACTTCGTCCCGGTGCTGTTGGTCAACACCACGACCTCGATCTGTTTCCTCGGCACCAACTTCACCGACTCGCCGCCGCTGACCGCGCTCGGCAACATCACGGCCATCGGCGGCATGCTGTCATGGCTGCTGGCGATGTCGCTGCTGCCGGCGCTGCTGGCGATCGTGCCAGCGCGCGTGCCGAAGGAACGCAAGAGCCGCTTCGTCACGATACTGATGGATCGCAACGCCGACCTGGTGTTGCGTTACCGCAGGCTGGTGCTGTGGGGCACGCTGGCCGTGGTCGTGGGCCTGACGGCGCTGGTGCCGCTCAACGAGGCCAACGACAACTTCACGCAGTACTTCGGCAAAAACATGGAGTTCCGCCGCGACAACGATCACGTCGCGCAACAGCTCACCGGCACCACGTCCATCGAGTTTTCGCTGACCAGCGGCGAGGAGAATGGCGTCTCCAACCCCGCGTTCCTCAAGAAGGTCGAGGCCTTCGAACAGTGGTGGAAGACCGGTCCCTACAAGGACAAGATCTACTTCGTCGGCACCATCACCGATGTGTACAAGAAGCTCAACCGCAACATGCACGGCGACGATCCGGCCTGGTACCAGTTGCCGGACGACCAGGAACTGGCGTCGCAGTACCTGCTGCTGTACGAGATGTCGCTGCCGTTCGGCCTCGACATGAACAACCAGGTCAACGTAGCCAAGTCGTCGACCCGCTTCGTCGTGGTGTTCAAGGCGCTGAAGTCCAAGGAAACGCGGCAGATCGCGCTGGCCGCGGAGCAATGGCGCGACGCGCATGCGCCGGGCCTGTTCACGCATGGCGTCGGGCCGCAGGTCATGTTTGCGCATATCGCCGAGCGCAACATCAAATCCAATTTCTATTCGCTGCCGCTGTCGCTGGCGGCGATCTCCCTGCTGCTGCTGCCGGGCCTGCGCAGCCTGCGCTTCGGCCTGCTCAGCCTGATTCCGAACCTGTTGCCGTTGGGGGTCGCCTTCGGTATCTGGGCGCTGGTCAGCGGCGAGATCATTTTCACGATGGCGGTGGTGATCAACATCGTCGTCGGCATTATCGTCGACAATACCGTGCACTTCTTCAACAAGTACTTGCGCGCCCGCCGGCAGATGCGGCTGGGACCGGACGACTCGGTACGCTACGCCTTGCGCGAGAGCGGTTCGGCCATGATCGTCACGACGCTGATCCTGGCGACCGGCTTCCTCATACTGGCCCAGTCGACGTTCCTGCCGAACTCGACGATGTCGCTGCTGACCACGATCGCGATCCTCGTGGCGCTGCCCATCGACCTGCTGCTGCTCCCTGCGCTCGTCCTGCTGGCCGATCGCGAGAAGACCCCGCCTGCCGTTGCTGAACATCAGGAGATTCAAGATGAACCGCTTCCTGCGTAACCTGGCGCTGTGCGCCGCGATCCTCTCGCCACTCTGGGCCCAGGCGGAAACGCCGCAAGAGCGGGGGCTGTCGATCGCCACCGAGATGGACCGGCGCAACAGCGGCTGGGGGGACTCCACGGCGACGATGCAGATGATCCTGCGCAACAGGCAGGGCGAGGAAAGCAAGCGCGGCGTGCGCGTGCGCACGCTCGAAACGGCGCATGACGGCGACAAGAGCCTGATGATCTTCGACGAGCCCAGGGACGTGAAGGGCACGGTACTGCTGACCTTCGCCCACAAGGCCGCGGTCGACGACGACCACTGGCTGTTCCTGCCGTCGATCAAGCGCGTCAAGCGCATCGCGGGCAACAACAAGTCGGGCCCGTTCATGGGCAGCGAGTTCGCCTTCGAAGACCTGGGCATTCAGGAAATCGAGAAGTTCACCTACAAGTACATCAGGGACGATACCTTTGACGGTCATGAGGCCTTCGTCATCGAGCGTTATCCGCTGGAGAAGAACTCCGGCTACACGCGCCAGGTCATGTGGATCGACAAGCTTGAATATCGTCAGCTCAAGATCGAGTACTACGACCGCAAGAGCAGCCTGCTGAAGACGCTGGTGTTCAGCGACTACAGGAAGTACCTCGGCCGGTACTGGCGGCCGCTGAAGCTCGAAATGGTCAATCACCAGACCGGCAAGAGCACCACGATGGTGTTTGCGCAGTACAAGTTCCGCACCGGGCTCAGTGATCGCGACTTCGACCAGGCCAGCCTCAGCGCGGCGAAATAGCCGCAGCAGTTCTCGCGCCGACACCCGTTTTCATCCAACCAGGAGCAAGCCATGCTCGCGAAAGTGTTGGTCACCCTCGGTATCCTGATTTACGCCCTGGTCGTTCCGATCCAGGACGCCAACAGCACGCACGTATTCAACCCGGAATGGGTGGCGCACGCCCGGTCGCACGAGGTCTGGCAACTGGCGACGAATGCTTCGATCGGGGCGTTCTGCCTGTGGTTGACCTGGTTCAGGAACGAGGTGCGCCTCCCGGCGGTGCTGGCCTTGTGCGTCACCGGCGGCTTCCATTTCGCCTACCTCATCCGCGGCGTCTACGGCGGTTCGATGGCGCACTCGGACGGCAGCGAGGCCCTGCTGCTGGGGGTCAATCTCGGCGTCGTCGTGTTCGGGCTGGTCTCCGTGCTGTCCGTGCTGGCTCTGGTTTTCGAGAGCCGGCCCAAGCCTGCGCTGCCGCCGAAAAATACGCCAAGAGGCACGGACTCCCTGTGGCAATCGAAATAGCGGATGAGCGGCATGAATGAGCCAGGATGCGGGCGGACGGGTCCCGGGGCAGCTCCCCTGACGGCGCTGGCCGTGGCGCTGGCGCTGAGCTGCGGCGTGGCCATCGCGGACCCGCCAGGCCTCAGCGACAAGCTCGGCGACAGCG
>JAYRUZ010000099.1:3905-7316 GCA_041918795.1 Azonexus sp.
TGGCAATCTCCGTCGAGCCGGAGTTTTATGCCGAGTGGGACGGCGGCAAGCAGAGTGTCACGTTCACGCCTTTCGCCCGTCTGGACGAACGCGACGAGGAGCGCGACCACGCCGACCTGCGCGAACTGTACTGGCGCAAGGCGGGCCAGGCCTATGAGCTGCGCCTTGGCGTCCGCCGCGTGTTCTGGGGCGTGACCGAATCGCAGCATCTGGTCGACGTCATCAACCAGGACGATTTCGTCGAGAACCTCGATGGCGAGGACAAGCTGGGCCAGCCGATGGCCAATCTCGCGCTGATCACCGCGGATTGGGGCACGTTCGATGTCTTCGTGCTGCCGTATTTCCGCGAGCGCACGTTCCCCGGCGCCGAGGGCCGGCTGCGTCCGCAACCGTGGGTCGACACCGACGATGCGCGCTACGAGTCCGACCGCAAGGAGCATCATGTGGACGCGGCGCTGCGCTGGTTCGGAACGGTCGGCGCGTTCGACATCGGCCTGTCTTACTTCCGCGGCACCAATCGCGATCCGCGCCTGCTGGTCGAGCCCGGGCCGCCGCAAACCAGGTTGCCGCAGGGTTGCCCCCCGGGCTGCCAGCCGCTGCTGCACTTTCCGCAGGCCCGTCTGGTGCCGCAGTACGACCAGATCACGCAGCTGGGCCTGGACCTCCAAGCGAACGTCAATGGCTGGGCCTTGAAGCTTGAGGGCATCCGACGCGTCAGCGACTTCGAGCAATTCACCGCCGCCGTCGGTGGTTTCGAATACACCCTGGTCGGCGTCTTCGGCACGACGATCGACGTCGGCATGATCGCCGAGTACCTGTACGACTCGCGCGGCGAACTGGCGCCGGATTCGCTGCAAGCGCTGGCGCAGCAGCGGATCCAGGACGGCGCAGGCTTCACGCCCGCCGAAGCGATGGTCATGCGCGGCCTGCGGCCGAAAAACTATTCCGCCTTTCAGGACGATGTTTTTGTCGGCAGCCGCATTGCGTTCAACGACGTGCAGAGCACCGATATCCTGGTCGGTCTGATCGTCGATCGTCAGTCCCACGCGGTGTTCGGCAACATCGAGGCGGGGCGGCGTCTTGGCGACGGCTGGAGGCTGTCGCTGGAATCGCGCTTCTTCGCGAATTCCATCCCATCGGATCCCTTTTACGGCTCCCGGCAGGATGACTACGTGCAGCTGGAACTGACCCACTATTTCTGATGCGAAAGGCTGCGCGGTGTCTTGTCCGCTGTCCGCAAGGTATCTCGCGAGCCTTCCGGCGGCTGTAAAAGGCCAGATTTCACCCCCGAGGATCGCTCTTGGACAACCTGCCGACCACCAGGTCGCCGTCGAAGCAACCCGAAGACGGCGATCTTTTCGCCATTTCGGGCCGTGAATCCGAGCGTGATCGCGGACAGTGCCTGTCCGATCATTCCCGCCACCTTGTCGCTGCCGACTATCGTCGTCGCGTTTGATCGCGTGGCTTGGGCTTTCGCTTTTTTCTCGATCAGAATTTTCCACGCTTCATTGGGCGTGTAACCACTGAGCGATTGATGCGGTCGCCGCTGGCTGCAAACCTCGCGCAGCAGGTTCAACGTGGCCTGCAATGCGATGTCGTCTGGAATCTGGCACACCCGCAGCACTTGCTTGAACGTGGACCAAACCCGTTCGATCCGGCTATTCATCCACGGGCAGTGCGGCAGCGTTCGCTGGTGACGAATCCCCCTGCCATTGCAGGGCGAAGGCGAAGACCCGGGATGTGAAGATGGTTTCGTTGTCGGTGCGAACTGCTTTGGGCTTGCCGTAGTGTTCGATGGCATCCAGCAGCAATCGAAGAATGGTTATGGACGATCGAACGCGCAGCGCGTGGAGGGTCAGCATGCGTCGGCTGCCATGATCGAGGATGCCCAGCAACGGCTGCGGCGTGTGCGGTTCGACGCGGTGCTCGGTGATATCGATCGCCCAGACACGATTCACCGTGCAGGCGCTATCGATGCAGTGTTCGTGTCGCTTCCGTGCTGCTCGCCACTGTTTTAACTCGCGCAGAAATTCCGCAACACAGGTCTTTCCGACCGGGTCCTCAAGTAGCGGATCTACAGGAACTTTCGCCCCGACTTGCGGTGGTTATGCACGTTCAATGCACGCCGAGATGTCGCAGACATTCGCTACCAAATCAGCAATTGCGAACTGACCGTGATTTTGGAAGACGGAATCGCATTCGAGGTTAAATGTAAGCCGCCGGTACGCATCGCCGTGTCGAAGCGGTGTCCCAAGATTGTGGATGCGTGAAAATTTGATTCGCCCCGCCTTTCCCGGAGACTCTTTTTCTTGAGAGGATAGCAGTGACGCGCTGAAGTGGCTGGCCGAGTTGGGCGAGATGCGAAACACATTTATGCATCGACAGCCGATGGCCGCGAATCCAGATGCTGCTGCTTTGCTCTATCGAATCGTGCAAACCCGGGGCGGACCTATTCCGACCATTCGGCTATCGCGCTTCAGCAGAGGAGAGCCCATCGTCGATGGCGAGGATCCGTTCGTCTCGCTTCTGCGCTACTGGCATTCGTTGGAGGAACTTTCGCGTGCCAGCATTCCATTTGCTCGTTACTCGGCCGTACACCCTCATTTTTCGGCCGCCACCTAATGTTGCTCGCGTGAAAACTTTCAGCGACTGATCAGGCACGAGGGAAGCACGTCCAGCCGATCGCTGCATCAGATCGCTGGTAATCAGACCATCCGTGGTCCCTTCGGCCCAGGATCATCCTGCGTCGGATTGTTCTGCGCTTGTGCCAGCATCTGCGCCTGCTGCTGGGCTAATGTATCGACCTTCTGCAACGACTGCTCGACCGGACGATCAACCGCCTGGGCCACATCGGTCATTGAACGGCGTGCCGCTGGATCGGAAGGGTCTTGCCCTTGCACGACGAACAACAGTGTTCCAGCCGCGATCTGCGACCCATCCTGCTGGCGCTTGCCGGTCTCATTGATCGCGAGATGGTCGGCGGAGGTGATGCCGGCAGCTTTGGCGTCGTGGAAAGCGCCCATCGCCAGTCGTTCGCTGGTCGCATCGAATGTACGTCCACGCTCCGCATCGATGCCGGCCACGCCACGCTCGATCTGTTGGTAGAGGCGATGATCGGGATGGTTCGGATCGCGCGGGTCGGGAAGTCGGGCCGGCAGCGCTAGCGTCGAAGCCGCGACCGACTCGACGCGATCGTTGGCCGGTGGGGCCTGTCGTTTGTCGTCGTGCCGCGCATCCAGTTCCTGAGCGCCATCATCGCGGCGACCAGAGCTGGCCATGCGCACGGTGGCCGCCACCGCCTGAGTACCCCCTTCCTGTGCAAAGCCCTGCAAGTTCGCTTCGCGTTGCGCCTGCGCGCGTGCGTCGCGGTCCTGTTCCGATGGGCGTTCGATCGCATGCGGCGCAATCTCC